>CAKSPN010000189.1 GCA_934481375.1 uncultured Clostridia bacterium | reverse complement strand
AGACAGAAAACGTCGAACGAGGTTTTGAACACGGCGATTTTTATTTTGAACTTACCGCCCACGCCTTTTACGAAAAAGTCGTACACCTGCGGATACAGATACGTTTTATAGAACATTGCCACCGAGATTGAAGTTAAAACCATACCTGCGGCAAACATACAAAGCCTTGCCAAAAGCGGCATACTGCCCGGCACGGTCACGCTCGGATTAAACAGCGGAACGAGCCGCCACAAATCAAGCACCGCACCGTACACAAGGCACGTTACGAATGATGACAGATACACCGCCCGAAATCCGCCCATAATGATGCAGAACACAATAAACAGTCCTGCCTGTATGACATACTCCGCCTGTCCGAACGACAAAAATCCCGTTTTAAGGCTCAAAAGATACGCCGGCGCAACTATCATGGAAATGCCGAAGTTTGCCGCCGACAGCATTGCAACCGAAAACGCCAGCAATACAATGCCCGACAAGTACATAAATTCACTCGGAACTCTTATTTTTTTCATAATTTATACCCCCTCAAAAAAACCATACGCCCCCGAAAGAGCGTATGGCGAAAATCAAACGTTATCATTTGTAAAAATCCATACGAATTTTATTATACATAGCCTATGATTGCTATTATTATACCGAGTATCGCTCCGGCGATAACCTCAATCGGCGTGTGACCCAAAAGCTCCTTGAGCTTTTTTTCGGTGAGCGAATAGTCCTCCTTGCCCCAGGTTTCCACAAGCTTATTGAGAATTGCCGCCTGCTGACCGGCACTGCGCCTTACGCCTGCCGCATCGTACATTACCACGAACGCCATTACGGCGCATATCGCAAAAGCGACCGAACCGAAGCCCTCCGTAAACCCGACAGCCATAGTAAGCGAAACAACAAACGACGAATGCGACGACGGCATACCGCCCGAACCCGTAATCCGTGTGAAGTCAAGCTTTCTGTAGACGATAAGCGTTAGTATAACCTTTAATATCTGCGCCGCCGCCCAGCCTATAACAGCCGTCCACAGGACAGAATTTGTCCATAATTCTTTTAAATACATTACCCTTTTCCTTCCGTTAAAACGCTCTGTTTTCCATATATCTCGCAAGCCGTACGAGAAAATCCGCCCTGCCGCCGAATATTTTGAGAGCTTCCGCTGCCTTATCCGTATATTGATGTATCAGCTCACGTGATTTTTCCAAGCCGAAAAGCGTTACATACGTGTTCTTTTCGCTTTCCGCATCGGAGCCGACAGGCTTGCCGAGTTCGTCCGTAGTGCTTGTAACGTCAAGCACATCATCGCATATCTGAAACGCAATCCCCAGATTTTTTGCGTATTCGTCTGCGGCATTGATCTCCTCCTCATTCGCACCTGCCATTACCGCACCTATAGTGCAGGCACTGCGGATTATCGCTCCCGTTTTCAGAAGATGTATATATCTCAGCTCCTCCGCCGTAACGGTTTTATGCTCGCTTTCAATATCGACCACCTGTCCGCCTATCATTCCCTCCGTGCCTGCGGATTCCGCAAGCAGTTTTGCCGCACGCATCGCACGTTCGGGATACTTTCCGCTATAGCTTAAAGCGGTTTCAAAAGCTTTGGTTAAAAGTGCGTCACCGGCAAGGATTGCATTCGCCTCGCCGAATTTGATATGATTTGTCGGCATACCACGGCGCAGATTGTCGTTATCCATTGCCGGGAGATCGTCATGAATGAGCGAATACGTATGTATCATCTCCATTGCGCACGCAAACGGCAGTACCTCGTCCGCATCGCCGCCGCACATAAGGCACGTTTCCGTCATAAGCACGGGTCTTAACCGCTTTCCGCCCGCAAACACGCTGTAGTTCATTGCGTCATAAATGATTTTCTGCGGATTATCGTGCGGTGCAAGATATTTCTTCAGCGTACCGTCTATATATTCCGCTTTTGATTTTAATTCGTTCTTCATTCTTCTTCTCCGTCAAAATCCACCGTGTCGCCGTTCTCGTTCACCATAAGCACCGATATTTTCTTTTCCGCATCGGCGAGCATTTTCTGACAGCTCTTTGTAAGCTTTACGCCCTCCTCAAAAAGCTTGAGCGACTCCTCAAGGCTTACCTCCGAGCTTTCAAGCTTTGAAACGATTGTTTCAAGCTCTTTTACCGACTGTTCAAAATTCTTTTCCGCCATATCCGTTTTCCTCTCTATTTAACTATACATTCACGGCTTCCGTCCGTCATTTTAAGCGTAAATTCTCTGCCGCTTTCCATTTGTGCGGCGCTCCTGATTACCGTTCCGTCATTCTCAACGGGGATTGCATATCCACGTGAAAGGACCTTTAAGGGACTCATTGCGTCTATTTTTGCGGTAACATTGCCCAAAACACGTTTTTTGCTTTCTATTTTAAGCTTAAATCCCTGTTCCATACGCTTTGTTATATGGTCGAGCCGCTGACTGTTTTCCTGTATGCGCTCCGACGGCGATTTTAATTTTATCGCCGCAAGGCGCAGTCTGCGCCGTTCCGTCTGTTTAAGCACGGCTTCGGAAAGGCGTGCTTTCTGGTTTTGGAGCATATTGCTTATTTCCGCCGAGGACGGAACAGCCACCTCCGCCGCCGCCGACGGCGTAGGTGCACGCAAGTCTGCGACAAAATCCGCAATCGTGAAGTCCGTTTCGTGTCCGACCGCCGATATTACGGGGATTTTTGACGCAAATATTGCACGGGCGGTTATTTCCTCGTTAAACGCCCACAAATCCTCGATAGAACCGCCGCCACGGCCTGCAATTATAGTGTCAACATTGTTTTCGTTATTAAAATATTCTATCGCACGCACAACGCTCTGCGCCGCACCTGCGCCCTGCACCTGTGCAGGGTAAACTATTATTTTCGTCATGGGGCATCGGCGTGTGATGACGTTTATTATATCACGTACCGCCGCACCGGTTGCCGCCGTTACAACGCCGACCGCCGACGGGAACTTAGGTATCGGCTTTTTGCGGCTTTCATCAAAAAGTCCCTCCTCGGCAAGCTGTTTTTTAAGCTTTTCATAAGCCACGTAAAGTTCGCCCACGCCGTCGGGAATCATTTCCTCTATATACAGCTGATAGGCTCCGCCCGCCTCGTAAACGCTTACACGCCCACGTGCCATTACTTTCATACCGTCGGACGGCGTAAACGTCAGACCCTGCGCCGCCGAGCGGAACATTACGCCCTTAAGCACTCCGCCCTCGTCCTTTAAGGTCAGGTATATATGTCCCGAATAATGGTGCTTGAAGTTTGAAATCTCGCCCTTTACCCACACGTTATTCAATATTTTGTTGTTGTCAAGAATTTTCTTGACGTAATTATTTATCTGTGATACTGTTCCTACTCTTGGTTCCATATCCACGCTCCGTAAATTCCCGTGCGAGAACCGCCGTTCCCACTGCGTTGTCGGAGGAAAACTCCTTGCTTGCAAAGTACACTCTGCCGTTTATATTTTCACCAAGCGACCGCCGTATAATGCCGTTTGAGGCAACTCCGCCCGCAACAAGCACACGGCGTATACCGCTTTCGTCCATTGCGTAATTTATCGTTTTAACCAGTGCGTCCGCAACCGATACAAGCACGCCCTTTGCGAGGGAGTTTGTATCGCACTCCGCCGCCATACGTGACGCCTTTGTTTCAACGCCCGAAAAGTTCATATATGCGCCGTCCGTATTTACCTTAAGCTTTACCGCTCCGTCCGCATTTTCAGCCGCACTCTCCATATGATTTCCTGCCGGAAAACTCATTCCGAGCGCCACGCCCACACGGTCTATATACT
>CAKSPN010000188.1 GCA_934481375.1 uncultured Clostridia bacterium | reverse complement strand
GTATTTCATCAATACGGCTCGGAGATAACGGCGAGCGTTCAAGGATAGTTATAGACGTGAGCGGAGAAATTAAGGACTATGAAACTGAAATAATATCGGATAATAAACTGATTGTTAGGGTTACATCATCGGGAAATACGGTGTCTACGCCGAAACCGACATCAACGCCCAAACCGATGGCAACAGCAAAGCCGACGCCCGAGCCGACGGAACCGCCGAAGTATACTGCGGCGCCGTCATCGGCAAAGCTTATAATAATCGACGCAGGTCACGGAGGAAGTGACAGCGGAGCGGTGGGCGTGCTTGACGGAAAACAAATATACGAAAAAGACCTTACGCTTTCCATAGCGAAAAAGGTAAGAGATATTCTGATAAACAGAGGATATAATGCCGAAATGACAAGGGAAACGGACGTTTTGCTGAGCCTTTCCGAGCCGCCCAGGCGTGCAAATGAGCGCAATGCGGCATTGTTTGTCAGCGTACATATAAATTCTGCCGAGGCAACGGAGGCATACGGAACGGAGGTTTATTATTCGCTCGAAAACAATGACGATACATACGGGACAACAAGCGAAGTCCTTGCCGAACGTGTGCTTAACGAAATGCTTTATAATATGAAATCAAAAAGCCGTGGAGTAAAAACCGCAAACCATGCGGTGACAAGGCGGTGCAAAATGCCCGCAATACTCACGGAGGTGGGTTTTATATCCAATGAGGACGAGCTTAGGAAAATGTGTTCGGCGGATTATCAGAATAAGGTAGCCGTCGGAATTGCGGACGGTATTATAATGACAATGAAAGACATAAAAATGCCAAAATAAACAGCGAGGAGTTTTGTTTTAATGAAAACATCGGATTTTTACTATGATTTGCCGCAGGAGCTTATTGCACAGGAACCGCTCAAGGTACGCAGCGAATCGAGATTAATGGTGCTTGACAAGCACAGCGGAGAGATAGAGCATAAGCATTTTTACGATATAGCGGATTATCTTAATGAGGGCGATACGCTGATACTTAACGATACAAAGGTTTTGCCTGCAAGACTGTACGGCACAAAAGAGGATACCGGAGGTGCGATAGAGTTTTTGCTTTTGCACAAGCATACGCTTGATACGTGGGAGGTAATCTTAAAGCCGGGCAGACGTGCAAAGCCGGGCGCAAGATTTGTATTCGGAAACGGTGAGCTTAAGGCTGAAATACTTGAAGTTATAAACGACGGAAACCGCCTTGTGCGGTTTGAATATGACGGCGTGTTTGAAGAAGTTCTGGACAGACTCGGCGAAATGCCGCTGCCGCCGTATATAACAAAAAAACTTGAGGATAAGAACAGGTATCAGACGGTTTACGCAAAGAATGTCGGAAGTGCCGCCGCACCGACGGCAGGACTGCACTTTACGCCGGAGCTTTTGGAAAAGATAAAGAAAAAGGGCGTAAATATCGGCTATGTCACGCTCCATGTCGGACTCGGAACATTCCGCCCCGTAAAAGCTGACGAAATAAGCGACCATAAAATGCATTCGGAATTTTATATACTGCCCGAGGAAACGGCAGAGCTTGTAAATAAAACAAAGCAGTCGGGCAAAAGGGTCGTTTCGGTGGGAACAACCGCAACACGTGTGCTTGAAACGGCGGGATTATCGGGATTGCCGCTTAAAAAGCAGACAGGCTGGACGGATATATTCATATATCCGGGCAAGCAATTCAATGTGATTGACGCACTTATAACCAATTTCCATCTCCCCGAATCAACGCTTATAATGCTTGTAAGCGCTTTGGCAGGCAGAGAGAATATACTTAATGCGTATAATACGGCTGTGCGTGAAAAATACAGATTTTTCTCGTTCGGTGACGCAATGTTTATACATTAAGGAGGATAAATTAATGAAATTAAAAAGCTTGATATGCACAGCAATTATCGGAATGGCGGCTTTGGTTTCACATTCGGCATATGCCGATGTGATAGGCGAGGTGCTGTCTACGGATATTACGGCGTATATTGATGAACAGCCGATAGAGTCCTTTAACATAAACGATTATACATATGTAATTGCGGAGGATTTGAGGGGTTACGGTTTTAATGTTGACTGGAACGGCGATGAAAGAACTCTTAACATCAACCGCAACAGAAGCTCCGACAGAAATTTTATGCCTATGGATAAGGTGAATATCAAAAAGAGCGACGTTGTTATGCGCAAGCACGCTTATGATGTGTATTCAACGGATATTGTCACGTATCTGGGCGGTGAAAAAGTGAATGCCTATAACGTTGACGGTCAGACTCTTATTATGATAGACGAGTTGCAGAAATACGGCATTTTTGATTACAATGACGGAACAAGAAGCGTAAGAATAGATATGGCAGGCTTTGACGAGGAAAATCTTCCCGATCCGTCGGAAAGACAGGAGATAGCGCTTTCGTGCGAAAAGGACGAGGGAAGCATAACCTTTTCGGGCGATGTAACCGACGGAAAACCCGACGGCTACGGCGTGATAAGCGAGCATTATGAGTTCACGAACGGCTTAAAATCAACCGAGGATTACTATACAAGCGGTGATTTTTCGGGCAATAAAAGAAACGGTTACATATATTATCACGGAAAAAAGACGCCGCATAACGGTTCCGACAGACGAGTGCGTGATGATTACACGATTGCATACTGCACAGACGGAACGATTGCCGGAAGATACGGCGACTGTATGAACGGCATTACGGGATATTATCTGAACATTACAAAATGCGACGGCGTTTTGGCATCAAGAACAGAGAGAAAAGGCTCGTTTAAGCGTGAAATAACGATTGACGACACATACCGCTACGGCTACAGAGTAGACAGCGAAGGATATACCGACTCAAACGGTATTCTGATTGATTACGGCAAGACCGAGGCAGGTAAAATTGTAAAAGCGAGCGGCGGCAGCAGTGCGTCGTATATAATTGATGATAAAGGCGATCTGTACGGATTTGGCGATTTTATCGATTTCAAAAAAGAAGTGCCGGTAAAGCTTGATTCGGGAATACGCGATGTGGTTGCCTCCGAGTTTTCCGGATATACAACCGTTATAGACACAAACGGAAATATGTATTATCTGTGGGATAAGATAGGCAAATACAAGGGGCAGGAGGCACCTGTTGCATACAGAAACGTAAAAAAGGCAAGCGAGTATTTCTTCCTTACGGAGGATAAAAAGCTGTACCGCCGTCCCGTTGAATTTTCGTGGACGCTTTATGATGAACCGGAGCTTATTGCGGAAAATGTTACCGATTTTTCGTCAAGCGCCTTGACTGTTATGTATGAGACCGAGGACGGCTCGCTCTACAGCGCAAGGCTTAACTACGCAAAGGATTCGGGAACGTCATACAATGATGATTATGATTTGTCGGCACCGATAAAAATTTCGCAGAAGGTAAGCAGTTTTTCCGCAAACGGCGGATATTTTGTGGTAGACGGACAAGGAATACTCCACGGCTGGTCATCGCCGTACTATAAAACGCAGTACGAGGGTACGGACACGGTGTTTAAAACGCAAAAGCCTATAGCAATATCAATGTATGTGACCGACGTTGCGGATATGGGTACTTTTATAGCGATGCTAAAGTCCGATAACGGATTGTATGTGTGTCCCAATACCCTTAACGGAGATACCGAGGGGTTGTTCGGTATAAAAAAGGAACAGAAGATACTCAGTGACGTTTCATCATTCTCGCTCGGCTTCGGGTATGTTCTGGCGGTTAAAGCGGACGGCACTCTCTGGGTATGGGGCAGAAACAATAGCGGCAGTCTCGGCATAAGCGGAGTAGGCA
>CAKSPN010000187.1 GCA_934481375.1 uncultured Clostridia bacterium | reverse complement strand
CTTTACTGCAGCTTTCATATCAAATTTCTGATCGCTGTCCTGACCGAGGATTATATTTTCCGCCGCCGTGAACACGTCTACCAGCTTAAAATGCTGATGAATCATACCTATTTTATATTTGTAGGCGTCTTTCGGCGAGGTGATTACGGCTTCTTCGCCGTTTATGAATATCTGCCCCTCATCGGGGAAATATATTCCCGAAATCATATTCATAAGAGTGGTTTTACCGCTGCCGTTTTCGCCGAGTACGGAGAGGATTTCTCCTCTTTTGACATCCATACAAATGTCTTTATTCGCAACCACACTGCCGAACGTTTTTGTGATATTTTTTAATTCAATCGCTGTTGAAGTCACTGCGTTTCCTCCTGTCTTTTTTAACGTTTTACCCCTTATTTTCACTCTCAAAAAAGCATAAAACCGCAATAATTATGTTTTCTTCAAAATGAAAACACCCCATACAGGGGCAAAGTTCCCCTGTATGAGGTAATTTATTCAGTTTGATTACTTAAGTGTGATACCGTCTATATCAACATCAAAGTAAGGAGCCGAACGCTTTTCCGATTCATGGAAGTAGCCGTCCGATACAACTTCTGTATCAGGTGTGAATGCTTCGTCCGAATCAACGTCTGCCTTGTATGATGTAAGAGTTTCGCCCTTAACGGTAAATGTTGAAGTATCAAATACCTTTATATCGCCTGCAATAAGCTTAGCCTTAACTTCTTCAAGCTTTTCCTTTGTACCCTTAGCTGCAACCGTTTCGTTCAAGCCGAGAGTCTGAACAACGTCGTCCTTAAGACCTTCGCAGAAGTCCTGAGTAACCTTTGTTCCGTTCTGTACTGATGTGATAAGATGCTCGAAATACGGCTCCCAGTTAATCTTTGATGAGATAAGAGCCGAGTTCGGACCCCATTCACGTGTATCGAGGTTATATGCTACGTTCGGAACCTTTGCTTCTTCACAAGCCTTCGGAGCGCCCTCTGAGTCTGCATGCTGGCTGATAAGTACGCAGCCGTCAGCGATTAAAGCGTTAGCTGTTTCTTTCTCTTTTGCAATATCAAACCATGAGTTTGTGAACTTAACGTCCATTGTTACCGACGGGCAAACAGAACGTGCGCCGAGGAAGAATGATGTGTAACCCGACTTAACTTCAGCATACGGGAATGCACCTACATAACCCATCTTAGCCTGATCTGCGGTAATTTTTCCGCTTTCGATCATTTCATTTATCTTTAAGCCTGCGGCAACACCTGCAAGATAACGTCCCTCATAGATTGAAGCGAACGCATTGTAGAAGTTAGGAAGATTTTCTGTGTGAGCCTTTGTACCTGTAGCGTGTGCAAATGTTACGTTCGGGAATTCCTTTGCTGCCTGGATGATGAAATCTTCATGACCGAAGCTGTCTGCGAAAACGATGTCGCAGCCTGCGTCAACAAGATCTGCTGCTGCTTCATAGCACTCGCTTGACTCAGGAATATTTGTCTTGAACATAACCTGCTCATCTGTAAGACCGAGCTTCTTCTGTGCTGCTTTTGCGGCATCGATGAAGTTTTTGTCGTACGTTGAGTTTTCGTCATGCAGACAGATGTAACCTATCTTTATGTCTTTCTTTGCTGTGTCTGTTGTTTCTTCTGCTTTCTGACCGCATGCTCCGAGCATTACGCTTGATGCGAGCATAACTGCCGCCATCAGAATTGAACCCATTTTTTTCATAAAAATACCTCCCGCCTTTCGGCTTATTTTATTGATTTATGTAAAAATAATTTACAACAAAGTTATCTGCGGAATGTAAGCGAGTCCTCGGTCATACTCTCTATAAGCGCCAGCGACTCAACTCGCACACCCTGCTCCCTTAAAGCGTCTCCGCCGTTCTGGAAGCCTTTTTCAATTGCGATTGCACAGCCCAAAAGCTCCGCTCCCGCCTGATTTACTATGTCGATAAGTCCGTTTAAGGCATTTCCCCGTGCAAGAAAATCGTCAACGATTATCACACGGTCGTCCTTGCCCAAAAAGTCCTTGCTCACCACTGCGTCATACGTGTTTTTGTGTGTAAACGACGTTACGGGCGAAGAATAGAGATTATCCGAAATATTGCTTGATTTATTCTTCTTCGCAAACACTACCGGAACGTTCATATACGTTGCCGCCGCAAAGGCGATTGCTATTCCCGACGATTCTATCGTCAGTATTTTGTTTACTGGCTCATTTTTATAGATTTCGGAAATTTCTTTTCCCATTTCCATAATAAATCCCACGTCTATGCGGTGATTTAAAAATCCGTCCACCTTAAGGACGTTTCCCGGCAAAACCTTGCCTTCTTTTAAAATTTTTTCTTCCAGCGCTTTTATAAAGACCACCCCACAAGTCTCGATTATATGTTTAAATCCCCCAAGAAAAACGAAAAAAGCTTTTTGGCACACCGTGCCATACAAAGCCCTTGCTGTTTTTGCGGAAAATAAAATAAACATATCCGTCAATAGATATGTTTACCAACAGACGGAACCACAAGTGCCGCCGATAACCAATAGTCGCATTTATAGGCGCTGCGGTAGAAACGTCCGGACCGTTTATCCGAACCTATATCGGTAAAATATTTTCGACAAGAGAAGTATAACATATGTTTAAGTGAATGTCAACAAAAATATTCCTGTGTTCGACAAATTATTATTTTTTCAATAAAAAACAGACGGAAATCCGTCTGTTTTTTATATATTCTTAAAATGCATAATGTCCAGCGGCTCGTCTTTGTAGTTTTCGATGTAATCGAGCATTTCGCTTACATCGGTGAACACACGATACAGCTTTTTGCAATCCGCTTTCATAAACTCCTTTTCTACGGCATTGTCGAGAAAACGCAGTAAATCATCATAAAAGCCGTTTGTGTTAAGAACGGCAATTGGCTTATTATGTCTGCCGAGCTGTTTCAGCGTGAGGATTTCAAAGAACTCCTCATATGTTCCTATTCCGCCGGGCGTCATTATAAACGCGTCCGCCTTATCCTCCATTATCTGCTTACGCTCACGCATTGTTTCCGTTCTTATAAGCTCGGTACAGCCGTCAAATATCATACCGTCCACGTTAAAGAACTTCGGTGCCACTCCGATTATTTCACCGCCGACTTCCGCCACACCCCTTGCGGCGGCGCCCATAAGTCCGTTTGCGCCTGCGCCGAACACAAGTCCGATATTCCTTTTTGCCATTTCTCTGCCGAGTTTTTCGCCGTCAAGAATAAATGCTCTGTCTATTACACTGCTTGACGCACCGTATACACAAATTCTCATAATCTGTCCTCCTATCCTGCAAAAACGGGGCTGCCGCATTGCTGTTGCACCCCCGTTTAAATTCAATCGATAAGTCCCGCTTTTTTCATACTTGCCTTAAGCACTTCAAGGTTTTCCTCCGCCATTTCGGTAAGCGGAAGCCGCAGATTGCCGGCATTGAAGCCCATAAGATTAAGAGCCGTCTTTACCGGAATGGGATTTACCTCTATAAACAGCGCCTTTATAAGGTCAAAATATTTAAGCTGAAGCTCTCTCGCCTTTTCCGTATCGCCGTCAAAGAAAGCGGCGCACATTTCGTGCGTTTCCTTAGGCATAACGTTTGCAAGCACGCTTATTACGCCCTTGCCGCCCAGCGAAAGCACCGGCACAATCATATCGTCATTACCGGAATAAATGTAAAGTTCGGGGATTTCAGCCGCAATCTTTGCCGTGTAGCCTATATTGCCGCTTGCCTCCTTTACGCCGACAATGTTCGGTATTTTTGCAAGTTCCTTAAGTACGGGAACGGGGATATTCACACCTGTTCTTCCGGGAACATTATAGAGAAGTATCGGGATATTTAC
>CAKSPN010000186.1 GCA_934481375.1 uncultured Clostridia bacterium | reverse complement strand
CAAACGATTTGCGTGTCAGAAGAACGCGCGCCTTACTTACCCAAGCTTTGCTGTCGCTTATGAAGAAAAAGCCGTTTGAAAAAATCACAATCACCGACATATGCGAAAAGGCAATGGTTCACCGCACCACGTTTTATGCGCATTTTGAGGACAAGTATGACCTTTTGCGCCAAACAATGTCACAATTTGAAGAACCTTTTGAAAGTCTTGAAATAAAGGAACTAAGCTTTGACGGCTACAAAAATTACTATATGGAGGTTGCGGAGAACATATTCAAATATGTTTTTGAAAACAGGGATATGTTCAAAATCTTCATTGAGAAAAACAAGCACGAATCCTTTATATCGCTTTTCAGGAAATCGCTTACGGAAAAGCTTGAGGAGGAGCTTACACGCTGTCAGAAATCGGGAATTGACATCGGCGTACCCATTCCCGTGCTTGCAAACCTTTATATGGGCGGCGGAATAAGCGTGATGCTGTGGTGGATAGAAAACGATATTCCCTGCTCGTCGGAAAAGCTGATAGAATATCTTGACGCAATTGTACAGCCCGTTTTAAGGAAAGCGCAAAACGGAAAATAATTTTTTTAAATTTACTCTTGACTAATTCGGATTGCGGTGTTATAATAATAAAAAATTATTAACGGAGAATACTAAAATGTTTACTATGGTTGCTTTTACATTTGCATACTATTATTACTATTATTTCAAGAAAAATAATAGTGATTTGTGTTGCAAGCAATTAAAAGCATTTTAAAATCCCCGAATTTTATAAAAGCTACCTAAGCTGCGCAGGTCACTGTGCAGCTTTTTTATTTGTTTTAAGAAAGGAAGATGTAAAATGATCGCAGTATTAAAACCCAACACCTCAAAAGAACAAAGAGGAAGCCTTATTTCATGGCTTGAACAGCAGAACCTTGAGGTACACGTTTCGGAGGGACACGACTACACCGTTCTCGGCCTTGTCGGAGACACAAAATCGGTTGACGTTGACCTGCTCGAAAGCCTTGATATTGTCGAGTCGGTAAAAATCGTTACCGAGCCGTTCAAGCAGTGCAACAGAAAATTCCACCCCGACGATACGGTAATAGACATAAACAGCATAAAAATAGGCGGCGGTAACTTCTGTATGATTGCAGGCCCCTGCTCGGTAGAGTCGGAAAATCAGATAATCGACATTGCCAAAGCAGTAAAAGCCTCCGGCGCATCGCTCCTCCGCGGCGGAGCGTTCAAGCCCCGTACATCGCCGTACGATTTCCAGGGACTGCGTGCCGACGGCATAGAACTTTTACTCGAAGCTAAAAAAGCAACGGGCATGCCGATAGTTACGGAAATTATGAACGCAAATCATCTTCCGCTTTTTGAAAACGTTGACGTAATTCAGGTGGGCGCAAGAAATATGCAGAACTTCGAACTTTTAAAAGAACTCGGAAAAACCGACAAGCCGATACTTTTAAAGAGAGGTCTCGCAAACACGCTTAAAGAACTTTTGATGAGCGCCGAATATATAATGTCGGAGGGAAACCAGAAAGTAATTCTCTGCGAAAGAGGAATAAGAACCTTTGAAACCTACACAAGAAACACACTCGATTTATCTGCCGTTCCGATGCTTAAAGAGCTTTCGCATCTTCCGGTAATAATTGACCCGAGCCATGCAACGGGAATTTCAAAGCTTGTAAAGCCTATGGCTCTTGCGGCAGCGGCGGCAGGTGCGGACGGTCTTATGATAGAGGTACACAACGATCCGATACACGCATTATGCGACGGCGCACAGTCGCTTACGCCCGAACAGTTTGACGATGTGGCAAAAAAGGTAATGCAGGTACGCACGGTAATTAACAGCTAAAGAAAGGATAAAACGAAAATGAAAACAGGAATTATAGGACTCGGACTTATAGGCGGCTCTATGGCTAAGGCATACAAAGAAAACGGCGATAACGTCGTTTTCGGCGCCGACTGCGACAAGAAAACGCTCGATTTTGCAATTTTATCGGGAGCGGTCGACAAGGAGCTTACACGCGACAGCATAAGCGAATGTGATTTAATACTCATCTGCGTATATCCCGAAGCGGCAATTGAATTTCTCAACGAATATTCGCCGTATATTCCGAAAAGTGCGGTGGTTGCGGACTGTCTGGGAACAAAGCGTGAAATATGCGCACACGGCTTTAAAAAAGCCGAAGAATACGGCTACACCTTTGTAGGCGGACACCCCATGGCAGGCACGCACAACAGCGGTTTTAAATACGCAAGCGCAAAGCTTTTCGAAGGTGCGCCCATGGTAATAGTCCCTCCTGTTTTTGACGATATTCGTTTACTCGACAAGGTAAAGCAATTGTTTGCACCTGCAAAATTCGGGTCATTTTCCGTAACAACCGCTGAAGAACACGACCGCATAATAGCGTTCACTTCACAAATGGCGCACGTTGTTTCAAATGCTTTTATAAAAAGTCCAGAGGCGCTTGTTCATAACGGAGTTTCGGCAGGAAGTTTTAAGGACCTTACAAGGGTTGCGTGGCTTAATCCGCAGATGTGGACGGAATTGTTTTTGCAAAACCGTGATAATCTTTTGTATGAACTTAATTTGTTTATCGAAAACATAACAAAGTACCGTGACGCAATAGCTGATAATGACGCCGAAACGCTCACCGCACTTCTGGACGAGGGCAGACAATGCAAGCAAAAATCCGAACAGTGTAAATAGAAAATAAACAACTCGGAGCGCAAAGCGCTCCGGGTTGTTTACTTTCAGACTGTAATTTTGAAAAAAGCGGTATATCGCTTTTTCGCCTGTCGGCAGGCTCTTAATTTCTCTTTATAGCCGTAACCGTATATCCCGCACGGCTTACGGCGTCACGGAGCTGTTCATCCGAAACATAGCTTTTCATTTTCACATCGGCTGTTCCCTTTTCTGAATTTGCCTTTGCCCATACTCCGTCAATGGAATTCAATGCGTTTTCAACACGCAGTTTGCAGTGTCCGCAAGTCATTCCGTCTACAGACAAATCGGCGTGATACGGATAATGCGACATATCCTTATCCGCAACCTTTATCTTCTTTTCGCCGCTGTCCGCACTGCAGCAGCCGGAACTCAGCTTTTTCATATAGCTCCTCACTCCGACAACTCCTATACCCAACAAAATTGCAATGATTATTACCGTTCCCATAACAACTCCTCCTTTATTCTCTGTTTTTGAGTATTTCGGTAAGTTTTATTTTTCTTAAATATCTTTCAAGCAAAAGCCGTGCCGCAAAGTACGTTATCAGAATAATCGCTATTATTATGCCATACTGGAACGGCGATATTGTCGCCTCAAAGCCTGCGTTTACATTCGACACGCAAAACGGATACGCTTTATTTATAACAAGCTTGCAGATCGGTATTCCGAAAACGATAGACGCAAGCGTTATGTAAAACGAGCCGTCAAGGTAAAATGCGTCGACCGTTTCCTCACGATACCCTAATGCTTTTAAAAGCGATACCGAAAAACTGCTTCGGTCTATTTCAAGCTTCATCAGAAGATACATCACCGCAATAAAGATAAACATCGAAACGCCTATCATAAGCAGTATCATTCCCCACATAAGCGTCATAAACTTGCTTGCACCGAGATACATCTCGTCCTTTGACACCTCCGAAACCGACATATTATGCTTAAACTCAAGCTTTTTATCCGAGAACACCGTGTTATAATAATACGTTTCGGGTTTGGGTGCTTTTTCGCCGAAATCCAAATTCTCCTCGTCAAAGTACGGAAGTCCGAACGCTTTGCGCATGGCGTCAAGGTTCATAAAGAAATACAGTCCGCTGCTGCATTTCACCTCGCCAGCAATCTCAAACG
>CAKSPN010000185.1 GCA_934481375.1 uncultured Clostridia bacterium | reverse complement strand
CTGTAAGGCACGAATACATATATCGGGTGAAAAACGAATATAGTTCAATAAATTCCTCAGGGTTCTTGCATTCGCCGAGCAAAGTTATGAAATTATCATTCGGATAATGCGGAGCTATTTCATCTGCAAATGCGGAATAATCCTCCGTTTTCTTTCCCAGTAATGCACAAAGCGTAGAGTCAATGTCGCCTTTATGTCCGCCGTCCGGCAATCCTGCATGGTGCCCCGCAATGCAATATTCCAAAAGCGGTGCGTAAAACGTTCCCTTCGCATTTTTGTTTATTTCCAAAGCACCGCTGATTGCATGCTGTACACGGATATTTTCACCGTTTATTCTTCTTTGAAAAGTTGCCGTGTACTTGCCTATGTCATGCATCAATCCGCATAGGTATGCATATTCCTTTAATCCGTCTGTTGAAAACTCTTCGCACAGCTTCGCCGTATTGTTAAGATGTTCCGAAAGAAGCTGTTCGTTTCCATCCTCCGTTTTGTGAGCAAGATACCTCATATGCTTTCACCGCCTCTCCTCAATTCCATAATATCACATTTAATGACATATGTAAACATATTTTTTAAACTTTTGTTAATTTGTTTAAAATATTGTGCTATTAATTGTCAATTTGCAAAATTTAAAAGTAAAACTGAATGGCAGTAAAGTGACCTGCAAAGTTTATACCCAAAAAAAACAATAACGGCAGACACTTTTGTGTCTGCCGTTATTTTCTTTAATTTATTTAGCGTGTTCCGATTTTGAATACGGAAGCTCATATTTTTCAATATATTCAGCATACAAATCCTTATACTCTCTGTCGGACCGTCTCTGCTCGTGAGCCGTTCCGTGAAGCTCGTATTCGGGGTTATTCATCTGAATAACCGATATGCCTATGTTCTGGCAATGGTCAGCAATCTTATCCATTGCAGTGATGTAATCCGTGAACACAAATCCCATTTCAACCGTACATACGCCCTCCTGCATACGGTGAATATGGCGCTTTTTAAGCGATTTCCTCAACGCGCTTACAACATCTGCAAGCGGCTCGCATTTTATCGCTTCGGGTATACTATTTTCCGAAAATGCCGCGATGGTAATATCTATCACGTCGTCCACTGCCGCCGCCATTATTTTAAGCTCCGATTTTGCCTTTTCCGAGAAAGTACATTCACGCTTTTTCTTTTCACGTGCGGTGTGCAGAATGTTTACCGCATAATCCGCCATCTGCTCAAAATCGCCCACGGCATGCATTATCATAGAAACCTTTAACGATTCCTCTGCCGTAAGATTTTTTGACGAAAGCTTTACAAGATAATTTTCCAGTGCGTCCTGGTAATCGTCCGTAAGCTGTTCGTTTTCGATTATAACCGCATCTGTTTTTTCGTTGTAATCCTTCATACAGGAAACAGCCATATCGACCGTTTCTTTCACTATGTACGACATATTTGTCGCAAGCGTCACACACTGACCGATAGCCACCTGCGGAGTAAGAAGAAATCTCTCGTCAAGCGAGCCGAATGCGTCGGTGCTTTTTCCGTCTTTGACGGTCTTTTTTGCCAGTGTTTCAAGCACCTTGTTAAACGGCAGCAGGAGAATTGTAGCCGAAATATTAAATATTGTATGCACAATTGCAATGTTTACTTCATTGACCGTGCTGTTTATAAAGCTGAATTTGAATATTGCGTTTAAGATATAAAATCCCGTCAAAAAGACAATCGTTCCTATAATATTGAAATAAAGATGAACAACCGCCGCACGCTTTGCGTTTTTGCTCGTACCGATACAGGATATGAGCGCCGTTGCGCACGTACCGATGTTCTGTCCGAGAATAATCGGGATTGCCGAGCCGAACGTGATTGCACCGGTTGCGGAAAGCGCCTGAAGAATACCCACAGACGCCGACGAGGACTGTATTATCGCCGTCAGAAGTGCGCCTGCAAGAACGCCCAGTATCGGGTTTGAGAACATTGTGAGTATGTTTGCAAACTGAGGAACGTCTTTTAAAGGCTCAACCGAAGTTGACATAAGGTTCATTCCGAACATAAGAATTGAAAATCCGAGAAAAATATCGCCTATATTTTTCTTTTTATCCGATTTGGAAAACATCAAAAGAGCGATGCCGATGAATGCCAGAACAGGCGTGAAATTTATGGGTTTGAGCATCTGAATGAAAATTCCGTCGCCCTGAATACCCGACAAGCTCAGTATCCACGCCGTAACGGTTGTACCGATATTGGCGCCCATAATAATACCGATTGCCTGGTGCAGTTTCATTATGCCCGAATTTACAAATCCGACAACCATAACGGTTGTTGCCGACGAGGACTGTATTATCGCCGTAACGCCCAGTCCCAGCATAACGCCCTTTACGGGATTTGAGGTAAGCTTTGATAAAATGCTCTCAAATCTTCCGCCGCCGAACTTTTCAAGTCCGTTGCCCATAACGCTCATTCCGTAAAGGAACATCGCAAGTCCCCCAAAAAGACTCAATAAATTGAATATTGTCATACTCTTCTCCTTTGAATAAACATCTCAATGTTTTATGTAAATACGGCTTTTACCGCCGCAATAATTGTCATACAAGCCTGTATCCCACGCCCCAAACGGTTTCGATACAGCCGCCGCTCTCGCCGAGCTTGTCACGTATGCGCTGAATATGTACCGTTACGGTAGACACGTCGCCCAATGCGTCCATGCCCCATATTCGATCGAACAGCAAATCCTTTGAAAAAGTCCTGTTCGGATTTTCTGCCAAAAATAACAGCAAATCGTACTCCTTAGCCGTAAGCGTTATTTCTTTTTCGTGCGCTCTTACCTTGTGAGCATCCTTGTCTATCACAAGATCGTGAATTGTTATTATACTGCGGTCGGAATTTGTGAGCGTATCGTACCGCATAATATGCGCCTTGACACGTGCCACAAGCTCGTTGGGGCTGAACGGCTTTGTCATATAATCGTCCGCACCCATTCCCAGACCGCGTATTTTATCTATGTCCTCGCCCTTTGCCGAAAGCATAATTACGGGCGTATTTTTCTTTTTCCTAAGCTCCGAAAGAACCTCAAATCCGTCCTTGCCGGGAAGCATTATATCTATAATAATTAAATTATACTCCTCCGTCAGAGCTTTTTCAAGTCCTGTCGTACCGCGCTCGGCGATTTCGCACGCAAATCCGTTAATTTCAAGGTAATCCCTTTCCAGCTCCGCAATCGCACGGTCGTCCTCTATAATCAATATTTTCTTCATATTAATCCTCGCATTGCGGCAAATATATGACAGCTGTTGTACCCAAACCCTCACCGTCGCTTTTGAGCCATATTTTTCCGCCGTGGTTTTCCACTATCTGCTTTGCTATGCCCAAACCCAAGCCGCTTCCTTTGATGTTCATACTGCGTGCGGCGTCTACACGGTAGAACTCGTCGAACACGCTTTTAAGCTCCTCTTTTTTTATACCTATTCCGTCGTCCGTAACGGTTATATACACGCCGCCGTCACCTAAATGTGACTTTACCTCGAGCTTTCCCCTGCCGTCTTTTTTGTACTTGATTGAATTGCTTATAATATTTGCAAAAACACGCCGCATTTTTTCATAATCAATTCTTACGGTTACGGGCGTATTTTCCGTATCAACGCTTAATTCCATATTGTTTTTTTCAAGATCGAGCCGATACTCCTCAAAAATCCTGTTTACAAAGGCGTTGATGTCGCCCTTTTCAAACTCGAATTTCAGTTTTGAAAGTTCAAGCTTTGAAAAAACGGACAGATTATTCACCATATCGTCTATCATAACCGCTTTGGAATAAATCGTGTCAAGATATTTTTTCTGTTTTTCGGGCGTGTCCGCTATGCCGTCGCGGATACCCTCGATA
>CAKSPN010000184.1 GCA_934481375.1 uncultured Clostridia bacterium | reverse complement strand
CTTTTTGCCGGTGGCGTTTCTCGGTATTTCCTCAATAAAGCGATACTACCTCGGACGCTTGTAGGGCGAAATCATCGGGTGATTTCGGCAGTAGTCTTCAAGCTCGGCAACGGTAAGCGATTTGTCAGCCGGCACTATATATGCCGTAACGAGCTGTCCGTATGCTTTGTCATGCACAGCCGTAACTATGCAGTCGGCAACCTTTGCATGCTCGTTTAAAATCTCCTCTACCTGCGTGGGATAGATGTTCTCGCCGCCGGAGATAATCATATCGTCTTTTCTTCCGACTATCGTTACAAAATGGTTTTTGTCCCATGTGCCGAGGTCATTTGTATACATATATCCCTTGTAGAATTTGCGCTCCGTTTCTTCGGGGTTATTAAAGTACATATATGCCGATTTTGCCGGTGATTTTATAATAACCTCGCCGACTTCATTCCCGTTCATATCAACCGTATCGTCCGGTTCTGCCTTTCGGTCGTCATAGGTTTTTACAACACGCACATCATCGTCCGTACAGGAACGTCCGGCAGTACCCGACATATCGGGGAGGTCGCACGGGCGCAGGAAAGTATTCCAGAAGGTTTCCGTAGTACCGTAGCCGTTGAAGATGTTGGGAGTGAGCGTGTTCTGATACTTGATGCAGGCGGCGCGCTCAAGCGGACTGCCCATAGTAACTATACCGTTGAGCGAACTCAAATCCCGTCCCGATCTCTGCTGTTCGTTCACGAGCATTTCCAATACGGTCGGAACACCGATAAGGAAAGTTATTTTATATTTTTCGGTATATTCAAGACAAAGCCGAGCATCGAATTTCGGCATAATCACAACCGTTCCGCCGGCATAAAGGGTAGGGGTGAGGCCACCCGAATGTATACCGCCTCTGTGGAACCACGGCGTGGTATTCATTGTTTTATCATTAAAGCTTAACGGGAAATGCATAAGCACATCATGCGCCGAAAGCACCTCGTTTATGCTTGTGAGCGGTACGCCCTTTTGTCTGCCGGTTGTGCCGGAGGTGTAAAGGCGTGTGGTTTCATCATAAATGCAGAGCGGAGCGGAGGGAGTGGGATTTTCTTCGCTTTTGCCCGAAACATAGTCTGTGTAGCTTATATATCCGTCGGGCGCTTTCTTTGTCTTGTCGGTGTCAACCATTATTATTCTTGACGGCTTGTGCTTTGACATTGCAAGCGCTTTTTCGGTTACTTTCTGCATATGCGAGTCGTATAAAAATACGGAGGGTTTTGAGTCCTCAATGGTAAGCGCTATTTCGCCTGCGGAAAGACGGAAATTCATCGGGCAGTTTATCGCTCCCAGTTTGTGCGAAGCGAGATATGCAAACACAAACTCGGGGCAGTTCAATAGCTGATACATTACCACATCGCCTTTTTTTACGCCGTCATCGGCGAGAGCGGAGGCAAATCTGTTCGATTCTGCATTAAGCTCGGTGTATGTCCAGCTTTCTTCGGTAAGAGGAAAGAACAGCGCCTCTCTGTTTCCAAATCTGTACACATTTCTCATAAAACCGTTGAGCCATGTGTATTCCGACTCAAATACCGGTTTAAAATTACTTAAAATACTTCCCGTATTCGAACCCGAAAAACGGCTTTTAGCCTGTGCAAGCTCGTTTTCAAGCTCGGAAAAAAGCTTTTCTGTATCCTCTGCGGAGTATTCATAGTTATTTTTGCTCGAACAATTTCCGAGCAGACGTATCATTTCTGCAATTTTTTGCGAACGTGCGGAGGAAATTCTCTCGAAACGTTCTCTTTTTGTTTCCTTTTTCATTTCAACACCTCATCTTATCAAAAAATATTTATGGGATAATTGAATTATACAATATTTTCTTTACAATGTCAATATATAGTTCATAAAAAATAAAAATATTTTAACAATAACTACATTTTTAAAATACAGTATTATAAATATTTTTCAAAATTCTATTGAATAATTATTCGGTTTGTGATACAATATTTATATGTAAAATTAAATATTGTGCGGAGAATAGATTTATGAAAAAATGGAAAAAAGTATTGATAATTATTGTTTCCGTAATTGTACTGTCTGCGGGAGCGGCATTGTCGGTATATCATTTTTATATTGTTCCGAAATATATTGAGCCAATGCTTGAAACGGCGGCATACATATTAAATGATGACAGTGTAAAAGACGAAATATCGCAGATTGCGGAGGAGCTTCGGCAGAAAGGTTTGTTGGACGATGAACTGGTAAGCGAGTTTGTGGCGGAAAATGCTGCGGTGCAGGCAACGCCCGAGCCGACACCCGGTCAGGCAGAGCCGCAGAACACGGAAACAACGGAGAAAACGGGAAGAAAATACAGCTACGGAAAAAAGAAGAATACAACACAGGAAGAAGCAGAACAGGCCACTCCCAAACCGTCGGTTGATACGTCAAATTTGTACGAGCGTGTGAAGTCACAGGTTGAGGCGGAGGACTTGAAAAGAGGCTACGAATTTTTAGGCAAGCTGGATATGTCTAAAATACGCAGTCTGGCATCTGACAGAGCGGAACTTAAGAAATATATTAAAAATACCTTGACAGAAGATGAATATGCCGAGCTTATCGGACTTTATATTAAATATTCATATCTGTTGAAACAGTAATGGGGGATAATTCTTGAAAAAAATCAATTTCAGACGTATAGCTCTGGCGGCTTTGGATGTAATTATGATTGCGTTCAGTTGTTTTATGGCGATACTGCTTATAAATGAGCTGGGCATTACGGGAAATGTTATTTTGTTGGGCGAATATTATGAGAGAATTGCCATATATGCCGCCGCAACTCTTTTATCTTTGGTGTTTTGCAGAGTTTACCGCAACATATGGAAGTATGCACAGATTAAAGACTTTGTAAAATGCTTTTTGGGAATGGTTATGGGTTTGATTATAACTGTAGCTATTCTGGTGATAAAAAACGGATTGAGATTAGGTATATATACGAAAATTTTTCTGATAATTTCGTTCCTTATAGCAACTTTCGGAATTATCTCACTGCGTACCTGCTACAGCTGGCTGTACGGATTTTATGTGCGTCAGGCAAAAAATGCAAAAAGCGGTGATAAAAAGCGCACGCTTATTGTCGGAGCGGGACTTGCGGCGCAAAGAACGATAGGCGAAATGTATGAGTCGGAATGTGAGTATGAGCCTGTATGTATTGTTGATGACGATCCGTCAAAGCTTCACGGAATTATAAGAAATGTTCAGGTATGCGGAAGTACATATGATATTCCCGATTTGTGCAATGATAAAAATATAGATGTAATTATGCTTGCAATGCCCTCCTGTACGGCAGAGGAACGCAAGAGAATTATCGATATATCGTTAAAAACCGACTGTGAAATCAAAACACTTCCATATATACACGAAGTGTTCAATATGGAAAGTCTGATAAGACAGGCAAAGAGTATAAATCTTGACGAGCTTTTGGGACGTGACGCAATAAGATTTGACAATACCGAGGTAAAAACGCTGATAGACGGCAGTACCTGTATGGTAACGGGCGGCGGCGGATCAATCGGCTCGGAACTTTGCCGTCAGATTGCAAAGTACAATCCGAAGCGTCTTGTTATAGTCGATATTTACGAGAATAACGCATATGACATTCAACAGGAACTTGTTCGCAGTTACGGAGATACTCTTAATCTTAATGTGGAAATAGCGTCTGTACGTGATTATGACAAGCTTGAAACCTTATTTGAAAAATATAAGCCGACCATTGTGTTCCATGCGGCGGCGCATAAGCACGTTCCGCTTATGGAAACAAACCCCGAGGAGGCTGTTAAGAATAATATCCTCGGAACGTACAATACGGCAGTCCTTGCGGATAAGTATAATGTTGAGAGATTTGTGCTTATATCTACCGATAAGGCTGTAAATCCGAC
>CAKSPN010000183.1 GCA_934481375.1 uncultured Clostridia bacterium | reverse complement strand
AAAATTCTGTATGCCATTATCGCCGTTTCTGCTCTGTTTACAGGACCTTGTAAATCGTAATCGTTCACTTCGTCAAAGTATCCGTGCTTGACAAGCTCCGCTACGGCTTCACGTGCATAATCCGAAACCTTTGATAAATCAGGCGTTGCTTTTCCGCGTTCGTCCTTATGCATCATCTCCGTCTGAGAAATTCCACGATAAATCATACAAAGGAAATCCTGCTTTGTGATTGCTTCGTCGGGGCGGAAATCGCTTTCGCTTGCACCCGTTATCATATAGTTGAACGACGCAGTGCTGATTGCCTCATAATACTGATGTTTTTTATCCACATCGGTAAACTTCATATTGCTGTCCTCGCCGGTAAATCCGAATATTTTATTGAGGATATTGCAAGCCTCGCCTCTGGTAAGGCTCTGTTCCGGGTGGAATTCCTTTTCCTGTATCGGCTTTAAGTAATCCTGCAGGCAAATTCTTTCAATCTGCTTTTTGTATCCCTCATATTTACCCAAATCGGTGAACAAATCATCATAAACGCCGTCGGGGATATAGTTTATCTTGTTCGGCACATAACCCGAGTTTGTTTTTGCCGTGCGCACTATTTCATAATACAAGCTCTGATCCGCCGCATCGGTCATAAAATATACAAGTCCGTTTTCGTCATTGTACGTCGGGATTTCAGCCTTTCTGTGACCTGACCAGTCGAGCGTATAAACCTTGAATTTATCCTTGCTCTTTAAGGTGATTTTTCCTTCTATCGGCTGAGTCCATACGGGGCCGTCGCCGCCGACAATAACCTCGGAGTTGTCATCGGTCATCTTTTGTCCGTCATTTCTCGAGTCTGCCGCATATGTCAGAAGCAGGCTGTCGGAGTCTGCAATGCTGTCGTTTGTCAGCGACTGCAAATACGCCGTTCCGTGCTTTGTGTCTATATCGAATATTACATCGTTAAATTCAACGTGCTTTCCTCCGATATATCCGCCCAGAGCCTGGGTTCTGTCCGTATTTATGTGGAACAGCGACTGATTGTAATCGGCTTTAATCTCATTCGTGTATCCGCAGTATACGCCTGTTTTTTCACCGTATTTTACGAGTTTTAAAATATCGTTGTCCGAATAATTCGTATCAAACGCAACATCGTCCATTGCGCTGTACGCTTTTCCGGCAACGGCATATAAAGCGCTTGTCGTTCTTTTGAAGCTGCCGACTCTTTCGTAAACATCTTCACCAAAGAAACGGCTCTGATAAAATCCCTTTTCGTATTCCTTAACGTCCTGTCTGTAAATCATTCGGGTAACGGCAGGCATTACCGCTACGGCGTCGGGTCTGTAGTTTATCTGATGACCTCTGTTCATCCAGTAATCTTCGCCCGTCCTTCCCACATCAAGACCGGGTTGGAGATTTTCCCACAAGAACCAGAACGGGTTCCAGTTCTGCGTACAGGTCATAGCAGCCAGCTCCAAGGGCATTTCGCTGCGGTACGGGTTAGGCGGACCTGCGTCCCATTCGGTAAGCATATATACCTTTCCGAAAACACGTCTGCCTATAAAATTACCGAGCGTACCCATCTTGTCCGTACCCGGCTCAAGAGAGGATACAACCGGCTTGCCTATCGTGGTTCCGGGCGCTATCGATTCACCGTTTCCGGCAGTCAGATACCAGTACGACTGAACCGACATAATGTCGCCCTCTTTTGCGGCAGTGTATACCGCTCCCGTCCACTCCAGACACAGCGTCGAGCCTTCTATAAGCACTTTGGGCGCATAGGAGCGTATTTTTTCTATACAGTGCCTGTAATACGTTTCCTCAAGGTGTCCCAAAAACCTCAGATTGTCTTTGTATCGCTTTGAATTTATATTTTTTTGCTCTATAGTTCCGTAAACCTTAACGGTGTTATCAAACTGGTTTTCGTCCTCCAAAAGACCGTTTCTGTCGCTGTTCGGCTCTGTCCATGCATATTGAAGCGCTTCTCTTGTGGGATACCGCTCTCTTAACCACTCGTTATAGAGCATACGCAATTCCTTTGAATAATAAGGATTATCATCACAGAGAGTTTCTTTACGCAAGATTGTACACTCGTTGCAAATCAGTACAAAAACAGTGGACGGGTCGTTTCCGATTGTGTATCCCGTATATGGATTTTCCCAGTTCAGCAACTGTTCGGTGATGCTGTCTCTGATCTTTATCTGTTCGGGGTCAAACCAATGAAGAATATGCGAGTCCACATCTCCGTCAAAATATTTCACGTCGCTGTCACGATAGTGATTATTAACATTCAAGTCAAAGCCGTAGTATATACCGTTCTTTTTAAGCTCGCTCAGGTAATAACCCAGTCTTTCCATGTTTTCGTCCGATATATACTCCATTTTTCTTGTCATTGTGCTCGGTCTTATAAGTCCGCGCACAGTATCGGTGTTACAGTCGAGACCGTTAAAGCGCAGACAGTTAAAGCCGTAAACCGCAAGCATTTTTGCATTATATCTTGCTTCATCATGATCCGGATATGTGGATGGAGCGCCTGAATTTGTTCCCCACAGCTTTATTTTCGTGCCGTCCTCAAATACAAGATCCTCGCCTATAGCCTGAGCATGTCCGTGCTGACCGGACGGTTTTTCGAGCATATCCGAAACGTCGAGCGGAGTTCCTTCTTTTCTCCACGGGTCAAGGTCGGGCTCGAACGCAATCCACTCCGTTACATCGGGATTGCCTATTTTTTCAACTTTAGGCGTCGGCAGATACGGTTCAGTATCCGTAAGAGTCATTGCAACCACGCAGAGATACGGATCGGTAGGTCCGCCGTTTGTATGGATTTTTATTTCTTTGATTTCCTTATCGGGATTTTGAAGTTCATACGGCAGCATGGAAAGATTTACAAGAGAAGAATCATTGTATCCCTCCCATACCGATGTACACTTTTCGCCTACGTATGTACCCCACCATGTCATTACGGTGTCTCCCGGTCTTACTTCGATACTTTCCTCGGTTCCGTCCGCATATACAATCGTATATGCGCCGTAGCTGATGTCGCTTTTTACCTCTGCCCAGGGAGCGGAATGGAGAAAATATATTCCCTTTGCCGAAGCGTTGACGGGAACGGTTACATCGGTCGGGAGATACTGGTTGTTAATTCCCCGCATTGTTATACAGGATTTATTATCATTCTCTTTAGGATTTATTATGTTAAAATTTATTCCGTAAAAAGACTGCACCCCGTAACTGTTAAAGCACGCCATATCGTTTGTGGGACCCTGATCCGACCAGCCGCCCGTACCGTCATTGGAGACCTCGTCCGCAAAAGCACGGTTTGCCTCTCCTTTTAAGTCGACATACGTGAAATTCTGCTTATGATGTCTTAAATCGTTTAAAAACTCGTCAAGATCGATTTTTATAACGTCCGCAAGAACGGTTTCCGAATAGCCTACTGACATTAAGGCCGCCATAGATACTGCCAGTATCTTTTTTATAAAACCCTTTTTCATATAATAGCTTAAACTCCTTTCTTAAGCCGGGATACAAACGGTACGGCGATTTATCGTACCGTTTATCCGTATCCGACGCTTAATTCTCATAGCTGTTCGGGCCGCTTTCAAAAATGAAATAGTCAACCTGTCTCTTATCGTTAATATGGAACCAAATGTTATCTCCCTTGCGGAGATTCATTGTTTTTGCTCCTCTGTATTCTCTTACATAGGAAACATCGTTGCCGTAATTCATATACACAATCTCAAAAGATGAACGATTATGTCTGTATGCAACAGGACCTTCGCCCTCGTTTGAGCCGCTTTCCGGGAATACAAACACGTCCGTTGATTCGCCGTTTATCATAAACTGAACAACATAATCGTTACGGTACAGCAAATCGTCCGCTTTATAGAAGCCCTGTCCGGCGTCGGGCGTATAGGTATTGGT
>CAKSPN010000182.1 GCA_934481375.1 uncultured Clostridia bacterium | reverse complement strand
GTCATATCTCCGCCATTGTGCAAACGGTGCAGAGCGTACCGTGGAATATATGCTGACGGGTAAATATGCCATACTTAACGATAAAAACGGAAATTTTGTTGTAAGATACAACAGAGGTAACGAGGATATGGGCGTTGAGGCAGAAACGGAAACATATACGTATGATGTTTTCAATCGCCTTACAGGCTATCGGAAAAATGACGGGCCGCAGGTAAGCTATACTTATCGTGCCGACGGCAAGCGAAAGAGTAAAATCGTAAACGGCGTTGAAACGGAGTTTGTCTGGGACGGCGATAATATGATAATGTCCGGAACGGAAAAGTACAGCTACGGAGTAGGCGGAATAGAGTTTTCCGATGCTTGCACATATGTAAAGGATATACACGGAAACGTCATTTCGGGTATAGACGGCGAGGGAAATATCTTAAGCACGTATAGTTATGATAGTTTCGGAAATGTTCTTAAAGCTGACGGAAGTATGCAGACCGATCCGTTCCGCTATTGCGGCGAGTATACCGATACCGAAAGCGGATTGATTTATTTAAGAAATCGGTATTATGACCCATCTATTGGACGGTTCATCTCAGAAGACCCAGCGAAGGACGGCTTGAATTGGTATGTGTATGCCAATAATAATCCCATCATGTTTTTCGATCCGTTCGGCTTAGCACCAACAACTATGGAGTCTGCTGAGATGGCCGCTCATATTTATGATTATGATACTTCGTACTCAAAAGAGAAGCGAACAATAGCAGGATGGCGACTGATTGATGTTTGGAATGGACGAGAAGGTATGAAAATGGGTATCTATATAAGAGATACTGATGATTGGCAAAATCCTTCGGAATATACTATTGCATTCAAAGGAACTACATGGTATGACTTAGGCGATTGGCAAAATAATGCAGAGCAATTATTATCTCCTAAATCAGCAGATATGTGGGATGCTATAAACTATAGTAAAGGATTTGTAAACGATCATTCCCAGGAAATCACTTTTGTCGGACATTCAAAAGGTGGTGCTGAGGCGGCATCAGCCGCTGTTGCAACAAATAAAAATGCCATGATATTTAATCCTGCAACATCAAACCTCAGCGCCTATGGGCTTAGCTCATCAAGTTACTCTGCAAGCATGACAGCATACATTGTTAAAGGAGATATTGTGAATTATCTTGAAGGGTGGTTTAGCACACCTATAGACAGGGCAGAATATTTACCTCAACAACACGGTGGACACTGGTACGAAAGTTGGCAGACGAACACGGTTCAAAGAATATTAAATCATCTTATGCCCGCTGTTAAAAGTGCATTGAAGGAGGCTGGTTATTGATGAATGTAAAAAAAATACCGATTATCATTGGATTGCTTGCCATAGCAACACTGTTAGTATTTTTCTTTGTGTTTATTTACCCATGGGTTACATTGTGGTTTGGACTTGCCATATTGCCAAATCCTCCAAAACCGGAAATTTCTTATGGGGAATTCCCGTTTCAGTTAACATACGAATTGGATGGTGAAATAATAACAATTGAAGATGTGGCGATATGTGAATTTGATGGATATGGACAACGCTCGGAAGCTGGTCAATCTAGGAAGTGGAAAACACATTTAAAAAGTGAGACAGGTGAATCAATCTCTGGCAACGAACGAGGTGAAGAAACGGATTTCATATGGATAACGTTGTTGGATTTACGAAACGATGGTATTTATGATGATTTTGGTCATGAAGTATTAGAACTATACTTTTTTGGTGGAAATGGTCATTATTACATGGATGATGAATTAGGAGGGCATGATCGCAAAGCACAAGATTTTACTTGGGTAGACTATATGTACAAAACGGTAGATGGAACAATTGGCCATAGTGCATTTAAGGCAGAAGAAGCTTGTGACAAGTACAAAATTAAGCTGTTAAGCTGGGATATTGCCTCTCCGATTAAAAATGAGTTTAAGTAACGAAGCCCTAATTAAACAGAGCAATTATGGAAATGTCGGAGGTGTATTGCACCTCCGACGGGAATGGGAGGTATAAAATGATAAGGAAAGCAGATAAAAAAACATATATAATTGTATTTTTATTAATTGTCATAGTCGTACAGTCGTAGTGTTTTGCAAAAAGCGTTCGGAAATAATCGATAAAAATTTTTTAATAACACATAATTTCAAAGGTAACTGCATACCGGACGAGGAAACAGCAATAGAATACGGCAAGCTTATTTATAAAGTCCGCACGGGAAAAGAATACGAAAATGATGACTTTAATGTAAGGTACGACGAAAATAATAAAACATGGAATGTGGTTTTAAAAAAGTATGATGAAAATAATCAGCCGATTGTGTATTTGGATTATGCGGGTATTTTTATTTACAAAGAGTACGGCACAATCGTGGCGGACTATATAGGTTAAAGCTTATAAAAGCGGTGATTATATGAAACTGACAACAAAAGAAAAATTAAGTATACTTATAGCCGTATGTATTGTTTTTATTGAGTTTTGTGTACCGGTATGCGAAACGGTGTACATAGAAGATTATGAAAACAAATATGCCCAAATCATGGCAAGAGAAAAGAATATTGCCTGCGATGTATCAATAGTCGGCAGACAGGTGACTACGGACGGAACTTCGTTTCGTGTTGAGGAAAGTACAAATAACAGTTTTGCAGGCGATGTAATGTTTTACGGAATGATTGATCCAAAAGACTTGGCGATTGATGATATTTTTATGTTCAGAGGTATAACGCTGATTGTTAAATCTCCGAAAGTCTTTGGCGGAATACGTATAAAGGATTTGACAATTATGCGCCCGTACCGTGTTATTATGATAGCTGAAAGCAGTACATATAAAAAGAGATATTATGTAAAGGATCTTTCGGCGAGAGGACATATAAAGTTCTATTTGGGGTTGCTTAATCCGATATTTAAGTGTACGCTGTGATTAGAGGGGGAGTAAAATGCCAAAATTAAAAATTGTATTAAGAGTGATTACAGCAGTGTTAATTATACTCGGTATATCGGCAGTGGCTTTTGCAGGATATGTTTGGTATTGGATGGGTACAACGGAACTTGTTGTTGCAAAAGATTATGCTGATCTTGTTGTGGAACAAAATCAGACAGTGGATTATAAAGATTTTATAAATCCGAGTGGTACTACTGACACTTTGAAGCAGATAGACCCTGATATTCGCTTAAAAATTGCAGAATATATGAAAGAGAATAACCTCAAATTAAAAGAGGGTAAACATCATTTTAACAGAGTGAACGGCACATATGATAAATATATAAATGATGAGTTCAAATTTGAAAAAATAGAATGATAAGTCACGGATTTTAATGTATATTGCCGATTAAGCAGGAGGGATATGTGTGAAAAAGTATGCATGGATATTGGGCATAGCAATTATATTGATATTGGGTATCAAAATATTTTATGCACACAATACAATCGATCTTGAGGGAAAAATTCTGCTCAATATGAATAACGACGGCGGCAAAGAAATAATTGTATATGATTGCAGAACGAAAGAATTTCAAAATACGGGGATAAACGAATTTCAAGCCGTGTTATCAAAAAATAATACGCTGTTGATAAATGAATATAATGCTATAAGCGAATATGACCTAAATACCAAAGAGAAAACAACTGTTTATCAAGGTGAAACGTTTGATTATTTTGCGGTATGCAATGATAAGCTGTTAAGTTTGTCTAACGATAATTACATATTTTTGTATAATATTGAAACGCAGGAAAAGAAAATCATAGTACAGGATAACGGCTCAACAATTTATTCGTGGTCGGACAATGGTGAGGTTTTATATTATTCTGACAAAAATAACAAGATAAAATCCGTTAATATTTTGTCGGGGGAAATAAAAGAAAACGGTATTGGGCGTGATCCTGTTATATGCGGATA
>CAKSPN010000181.1 GCA_934481375.1 uncultured Clostridia bacterium | reverse complement strand
TATCAATATAGACACCGTTTTTCTTAAGCTGACTTATCAAATAGAAAAGTTTATCCTGCGCATCTTTGCTCCTTACTCTGCCGCCGATCGCCTTAGGTCCCCACGCCTCGCTTACATCAACAAATATTCTTGCGAGGTTAAATCCGCTTTGGGCAATTCTTTTTGCACATTCCTCTGCGGTTTCGTACGGCATATTATATACCCCGGCGGTTACATTAACTCCCCAGAACCTCGCTTTTGTTCCGTCCTCGAAATACATATCCTCGCCCTCGGTGCGGTTTAAATATCCGTGCTTGCCTGAGGGCTTTTCAAGCATATCGGAGGAGTCAAGGATTGTTCCTTCTATTTCTTCCGCTCTTGCCACCTCATACGGGAACCAAGCGGACGTATCGGGATTTGCCTCCTGCGCCGCCGCAAGCGCCTTTGACGGAAACAGAGGTACAAGCATTGCGCATACTGCCAGCAAAGCCGTTATTTTCTTTTTCATACTGCCGTACCCCCTTTAAAACTTAACTTCCGGCGTATACGGAACCATAGCGCCGTTCCATACGAAAATCCGTATTGCCGATACCCCGCTCACGCCGATATTATCAAATGTAAGGCTGTTTTCTCCGCTTACGAGCGCCGTTTCTTTGCAGTTTGCAAATTTCATAACGCCGTTTTCATCATAAAATACCATATACAGCTTAACCGTATCGGTTATATCGGATATGAAATTTACGGTAACGGCGGTTGTTTCCGATATGTTTTCGGAGGTAATTGCCGCATTGTTCTGATTTTTCGGCATTTCCGTAAACTGTATCGGATAAATGCTTATATGCGCCTGACCGTAGTCGAATATATCCGTACTTACTCCGCCGTCCTTTGCGTAGTATTTAAGCGTGCTTAAATCATCGCAGAAAAACGGTTTCTCATATTTTACTCCGCTGCCTATCGGATTTGAGCCGTCGGTGGTATAATAAGTCTCACAGGTATCGGAATTTGACTTCAGCGCAAGCTTTGTAAAGCCGTTGTCAATTACCCATTCGGGTGTGATATGCAAAAGCGTCATCATACCCGTTTCACGGTCAGACGTCCAGATATACCTTGTGTCGCCCGCATTGCGGAATGTATTGAGCAATCCCGAAGCCGTAAACTCATTCTCGCCCTCTACGGTTAAGCCTATTCCGTTATCATCGGCTTTATCGGGATTAAAATATGCGTTATCCCATAGCCCGTTATACAGATTGCCTGCAATTCCTCCGTCGTTTACTCCCGATGAAACAATCCGAGCATTTGAATAGCTTGTATTTATATCTCCCTCCGCAACGCCGGCAAGACCGCCCGTATATGTTTTTTCCGTTGCGTACTCGTTTACCGCTTCTCCGCTGTAGAAGCTGTTTTGAATTGTTCCCGTAAGTATACCGCAGATACCGCCCGTTTCCGAAAGTCCGCCGCTTTGAACGCCGTTTATATCAATATTCATTTCGGATTTTGACGCATTGACCGTTCCGCCTATGCGTCCGACAATTCCGCCTGCCGCAGAATGTTCCGCACTCATCGTGTCCGTTGTCACGGCGAGCGTTCCGAAGCTTTGACAGCCCGTTACCGTGCCTGTAACATCTCCCGCTATACCGCCTGCATATACATAGTTTGCAGATACGGAAATATCTCCGTCCCATATGCAGTTTTCGATATTTACATTTCTGCCGTATGCAATAACCATACCGACGTATTTCAGCTTTTCATACTCGTTGCCGCTTGCAGTGAACGGCTTAGAAACGGTAATATTAAGATTTTTCACATAACAGTTTTCACCGTGACCGATAAATCCGCTCTTTCCCGAATATCCGTTTACGGCTTTAAAAGTTACGGTATGATGATTGCCGTCTATCTTACCCGTAAACGGGTCAGCCGTATCGCCGATACAGCACCATGCGCCGTCATATGTAATGTCATTTACAAGCTTATATGAAGCCGACTTATTAAAACGTATGTTATACAAATCCTGCTGTGTTTTTATAATATACGGCGACTGTTCCGTTCCGCTGCCGCCCGAATACGCATAACTTCCCACGGTACTTGTGAATGACGGCATACCGGCATTTACGCGCAGATTGGTTGTCCAGCATATACTGATCGGCCATTCCGCAAACAGCGTATTCTTTTTCATTGCGGCAAGATTTCTGCTTGTAATCTCCGCCGCACTCTTTTTTGTGCCCGAAATTTCTTCTTCAAAACTGCCTATTACAAAATACGTACCGACTACCTGCCCCCTGTTGACCGCCGCAATTCCGCCGCCCTGCTTTATCAGCTCGGCGTTCACGTTTGCGCTTGTATAGCAGTTTTCCAGAACTCCCGCATTTATTCCGGCAAGACCGCCTGTGCTTCCTGCCTTTATACTGTTTACGGCTGTCGAATAGTAGTAACAGTTTTCAATTCTGCCTCTGTTTTCTCCGGCAAGACCGCCGCCGTAATAATCCTTATCAGCAGTTTCCGTTTCGGCTGTTGACAAGTTTGAATTTGACCGTTGATTTACCGTTTCACCGTCGCCGTCAAGGATAATATCCGAATTTGAATACGATAAGGATATTACTCCGTCCTTGTTTCCTCCGACAACACCTCCGACAAAAAAGCTTCTGTCCGTGCCGGGCGCTTTTCTTTCGGTCGGGTATATGCTTCCTTTTGCGGTACACCGGGTTATAATACCCTGCTCATTATATCCGCATATTCCGCCTGTGTAATCAACCGCATTTCTGATGTCGTACTGCTTTTTTGCAACAAGGCTGTAATCGGTTATCTTTGCGCCTTTTGCAAATTCGCATTTTGAAATTTTTCCGAAATTATATCCGCATATTCCGCCGATATATCCCTTTATTGTATTATCATCACCGACTCCGCCGGATACCAGTCCCGAAAAAGTGCAGTTATTGATTTCATTTTTATTATATCCTGCAATACCTCCGCCCATCATATAATTGTATCTTTCCGCATTATCATGGGTTACACGGACATAACAGTTCGAACTGCTGTCCGATATTGAGCCGGTATTGCTTCCGCTTATACCGCCGCCGTAAGCGTATGACATTTTCTCCACGCCGAAATCTATTTTTGCCTCTACCGTTCCGCTTGATGTGATATTCGAGGCGTGTCCTCTGTTATCGCCTATGGCGCCGCCTGCCGCCGCAGACGCAAAGGTTGAATGCGCATATACCGACGGAATGCTTTCGGTATAATCGTCATACGGGACTCCCTCCGCCGACGCTGTACAGGACGCGACCGTTCCTTCGTTGATGCCGCATATTCCTCCGGCATACGCGTCGCCGTAGAGCTTTTGCCAGTCCGTGGCGCCTATTACATATATACGTGCATTGTTTGTGCAGTAACTTATTGTTCCTTTATTGATGCCGCATATTCCGCCGCCGACAGTGTATGAATATTCATTTTTTGTTTTCGCAACACCCTTTACCGTACAGTTTTCTATATTTCCCGTATTGTATGCGGCTATACCGCCGGCATAGGTGTGTTTGTTTGCTTTTGAAGCATTGTCGGGGTCTGCATTATATAATTGATCTAATGAGACCTCCGCATTTAGTTTTTTGATGTTTCCCTCTGAATAGCCGAACAGTCCCATATATACATCGGTACCCGATGCGGTAAGTCCGGTTATTGTGTTGTTTTGCCCGTCAAAAGTACCTTTGAACGGATTCTCCGGCGTACCTGCCGCCTCCCAGTTGATACCCGAAAGGTCAATTGATGACGACAGTGTTACCGTTACGCCTTCATATGATGTACCGCTGTTTACTTCATCTCTGAAACTGAGCAGGTCGGCGGCAGAGGTTATGGTTTTATCCTCTGCCGCATAACCGACGCTCGGAAGAAATGACATTAATATTGCTATTGAAACTATCAATGCTGTTTTCTTCATCTATGTTTTTCCTTTCCGTGCCGAATACGGCACATATGCGAAGTGTGCAA
>CAKSPN010000180.1 GCA_934481375.1 uncultured Clostridia bacterium | reverse complement strand
GCTCTGGTGCGGTCGGCGTAACGGTTGATTTTGAGCTGTTCAAAATCGTGCGTGTGCATAATATCCGACACTCCGTTTACTTTTGAGGACGATGTAAGATTTTTTGAAAGCTCAACGATATTGTGCCGTCCCTGCGTTCCCAAAACGAGGTTTACGCCGTCTATATCGAGTATTTCTTCGGGAGCGGTCTGCGAATAACAGCCCGTAACGGCAATAACTCCGTCAGGATTGGCTTTCTTGGCACGGCGTATTATCTGGCGTGATTTCCTGTCGCCCATGTGCGTTACCGAACAGGTATTTATAACGTAAATGTCCGCTTTATCGGAAAAATCGCAGATTTCGTATCCGGCATCGGAAAACAGTTCCTCCATTGCCTCGGTTTCGTATTGATTTACTTTACAGCCGAGAGTATAAAACGCAGCTTTTTTCATTTTGCATATCAGCCTTTCGTGTATAAAAAATTCTACATATTGTAAAATTTTCTCTTAATTTTGTTAGTAGTATTATATAAAAAAAAAAATTAGTATTGACTATTTGCCCCAAAAGGGATATTATAGTATTGTAATCAAAAATCATACAAGGTGACGATTACAGAAAGCAAAAGGTTAGGAGGAATTTGTTATGAAAACATTTAACCTGTTATTGAGTTCGATCAATGATGTCAAGGATTTTGTCAACATCGTAAGCAAGTATGATTTCGATGTAGATTTAACATCTGGAAGATACGTTATAGATGCTAAATCAATTATGGGTATCTTTAGCTTGGATTTATCTAAGCCGATAAAAATTGAGATACACAGTGACGATTGTGACAGCTTTGTTCAGGACCTCGACAGATTTATCGTTAAATAAAACCGATTTTTTTCGGAGATTATCAAATGACTTGATAATCTCCGTTTTTTTATTCTTCGGGCGGAGTTTCGAGCGTAATGTTTCCAATGCGTGCAGAGCGAAGCTCGTCTATTATCATATTTGCGGCACGCTCCATATCAATTTCGCCGCCGGAAATCACAAACCCGCGTTTTTTGCCTATCTTTTCGAGTATTTCATAACCTTCAAGATTTTCTACAGTGTCAAGCTTGTACCGTGCGCATAAAAGATCGGGGTATTTGTCACGCAGATATTCGCACAGGGAATAGGCGAGAAGTTCGGTGTTTATTATTTCGTCTTTTATTGCTCCGGTGTATGCAAGGCGCTTTGCAATCTCCTGATCCTCAAATTTCGGAGGGAGCATACCGGGGGTGTCGAAAAGTTCGGCTCCGCCCTGTATTCTTATCCATTGCTTGCCACGTGTAACGCCGGCTTTGTCGCCTGTTTTTGCGCTTGCTTTGCCGCAAAGTCTGTTTATAAGGCTTGATTTTCCGACATTGGGTATACCTGCCATCATAATTTTAAGGCTTCTGTTACGCCCTTTTTCACGGTCACGCTCTATCTTGTCACGTATAAGGTCGTTTGCGCAGTTTAAAACCTTGTTGATACCTGCTCCCGTGCTGCAGCTTATGGGAATAACGGTAAGTCCGTGTTCTTTGTACCATTTTATCCATTCGTCCGTTTTGGCTTTGTCCGCAAGGTCGGATTTGTTCATAACGAGCAGACGCGGTTTGTTTTTCAATATATCGTCAAAAGCGGGGTTTCTGCCCGAATACGGCAGACGTGCGTCCAATATTTCAACAACAACATCTATAAGCTTTAAGTTTTCCTCAATCATACGGCGTGTTTTCGTCATATGACCGGGATACCACTGTATATTATTCTGCATAAAAATCTCCTTTTTGCAAAAAAGAGGCTGTAAAAATTACAGCCCCTGCTTTTTATCTTGTCAAACCTATATCATTCAACGGCCATATGCGAAGCTGTGCTTTTCCGAGTACCGCTTCGTACGGCACCTGACCAAGCTCCGAGGAACGGCTGTCCTTTGAATGGGGGCGGTTATCGCCCATAACGAATACCATATCGTCCTCGACGGTTACGGGATATTCCACCGTTGCGTCAATCGACTGGGTTATGCCGCTGTAGTACGGCTCGTCAAGCAGTTCGCCGTCAACGTATACCTTGCCGTCTTTAAGGTCTACCGTCTGACCGGGAAGCGCAATGACTCTCTTGACATAATATCTCTTTTTAAGGTTTTTCGGCAAATCCTTGAGATTTAAAAATTTATCCATTGCCGACAGCTTTTCCTTGTTCTTGTACTGTGCAAGCTTATCGTAATATTCCTCACGGTTTTTATAAGAGCTGTCAAGGATTATAATGTCGCCTTGTTTCGGCTCGTATCCGAGCTTTGTAACAATAAGTCTGTCATTGTTTTCAAGAGTAGGGAACATACTTGAGCCGTCAACGCGCACAACGTCAAATAAAAACGCCTTTATTGCAAATGCAATAACGAGTGCAATGGCTATAGTGTAAAACCATTCAAAAATCTCTTTTCCCACACTGTTCATCTTCTTGTCAGGTTTTTTTTCTGCCTCGGCTTCTTCGGCAATGTCGGGGCGGTTTGATTGTTCGTTCATAACAATACCCTCCGTATATATTTAATTAATAATCGTTTAAAAAAGGGAGATAATAAGTATCTCCCTTGTATATTAAGGAATTATATTCTTTCCTTAACTTTTGCGGCTTTACCGACTCTGTCACGCAGATAGAAAAGTCTTGCACGTCTAACTTTACCGTTTCTTACAACTTCAATTTTCTCGATGTTCGGTGAGTTTACGGGCCATGTCTTTTCAACGCCAACGCCGTAGGAAATACGTCTTACGGTGAAGGTTTCGGCAATACCGCCGCCCTGTCTTTTAATGATTGTACCTTCGAACATCTGAGTTCTTGTTCTTGAACCCTCGACGATCTTCTGGTAAACCTTTACGTTGTTACCAACCACTAATTCAGGCAGGTCTGTTCTGATTTGGTCTTTTGTCAAAGCGTTAATGATTTCCTGTTTGTTCATCATTAATTCCTCCTTATATTCTGAGATGTTCGTGCCGGCCATAAGGCAGAGGACCATCCGTAATCTATAGCATTATACCACACTTATTATAAGATTGCAAGCATTTTTTTTAAAAATATTTCCTTTTATAAAAACAGCGATGCCGATTGGTATATAAGTGCCGATACGCACCATGCGGCGAATAACTGCCAGCATACCGAAAAAGCAAGCAGCCGCCTTGAGTTAAGCTCGGTGCGCAATGCGGCAAGTGCGGCGGCACAGGGTACATACAGCAGAACAAATACCAAAAAGCAATATCCGCCGAGAGGTGAAAAATGTGCCGACACGGCGCAAATCGGGTCTTTGTGAGCGAGGATTGCGAGCGTTGATACAACAGCCTCTTTTGCGGCAACGCCCGACAGAAGGCTTATTGCCGCCTCGGGAGTGCCGAAACCGCACGGTTTGAATACGGGTGCGATAATATTTCCCAAAACTCCGAGAATACTGTTTCTGCTGTCGGAAACTATGCGGAGGTTGAAATTAAGATTTTCAAACAGCCATATTATTATGCTTACCAAAAGCAGAACCGTTCCGGCACGGACGGCAAAGTCCTTTGCTTTTTCCGACATATGCCGAAAAACGGATTTTAAAGATGGCATACGATACGGCGGAAGTTCAAGCACAAACGGCGGATTTTGACCTTTTAATACCGTTTTTGAAAATATCAGTCCCGAAACCGCTCCGATAAGTATTCCCATGATGTACAGGGAAAATATAACAAGCCATGCCTTATCGGGAAACAGTGCGGCGGCAAATATCGTATATACGGGAAGCTTAGCACTGCATGACATAAAGGGAATAAGCAGCAGCGTAAGCCGTCTGTCACGTTCGTTTTCAAGCGTTCTTACAGCCATTGCCGCAGGCACGCTGCAGCCGAACCCCGTAAGCAGGGGCAGAAACGATTTTCCGCCCAAACCGAGCCGTGAAAAAAAGCTGTCCGTAATAAAGGCGGTGCGTGCCATATATCCCGAATTTTCGAGA
>CAKSPN010000179.1 GCA_934481375.1 uncultured Clostridia bacterium | reverse complement strand
AGCTGATAATTTGTTTACACGAGCGTTAAAATATGATAAAATGTAATCGGGAGGCGGTAATATGCGGATATTGGTTGCTGAGGACGAAAAAGATTTAAACAGAGTAATTTCAAAGCGCCTTGAAAAAGAGGGCTACAGCGTGGACAGCTGTTTCAACGGGGAAGAAGTCCTCTGCTATGTGGCGGCAGGCGAATTTGACGCAATAGTGCTTGATATAATGATGCCCGTCAAGGACGGTATGACGGCTCTGCGTGAAATGCGCAGTAAAGGAATAAGAACTCCCGTTCTGCTGCTTACCGCCAAAGATACCGTTGCGGACAGGGTGAACGGTCTTGACGCAGGTGCGGAGGATTACCTTATAAAGCCGTTTGCATTCGAGGAGCTTCTGGCACGTATCCGTGTTATGACACGCAAAGCAGTCGGCAATCCAACAAACACATTTGTTGCGGAGGATCTTGTAATGGATACCAAAACAAAAACGGTTGTCAGGGGCGGCAGGGAGATTTCGCTCTCGGCAAAGGAGTATGATATTCTGGAATATCTTCTGCGCAATAAGGGCGTTGTCCTTTCGAGAGAAAAGATAGAAAATCACGTGTGGAATTTCGATTATTCGGGCGGTACAAATATCGTTGACGTGTATATAAGGTATCTCAGAAAGAAAATCGATGAGGATTTTGACGTAAAGCTGATACAGACCATAAGAGGCAGAGGTTACGTTTTAAAGGAGAAAAAACGATGAGAAAAATGTCCGTTAAGCTGAAAATAGTTTTGTGGTATACTGCGGCAATAGCGATAATATCCGCCGTTGTGTTTATCGCAACCACTTCATTCGGCAAAGATATGCTCAAGCGTGATATTATAGGACGTGTGACACGCACCGTAACGGACGGCTCAAGACAAATTGTAGGACCGGACGGGGTATTTCGCCCCCGTCCGGATTTCAGGTTTTACGAAAACGGCGTGCATATGCTCTTTTACGACAGCGACGGCAATCTTGCGGGAGGTCAGGTTCCGTTCGGCATACAGGAAAGCATTGATTTTGAGGACGATAAAGTGCGCCTTTTAAATCTCGACGGTAACGATTATTATGTTTACGACAGGGAAATACGCCGCAAGGACAGTCCGAATACATACTGGCTTAGAGGTATAGTGTCCGCTGCGGGCGAAGCGGGAGCGATGAATACGGTTGCAAAAAATAATCTTATTTTAACCGTTCTTATGATTGTATTTTCATCTCTGGGAGGATATTTTATTGTAAAGCGTGCTTTTATACCTGTGGATAAAATAAGCAAAACGGCGAAAAGAATAAGCGAAAGCACCGATTTGTCACAGCGTATAAACATCGGAAACGGCAACGACGAAATATACCGCCTTGCAAATACGTTTGACGAAATGCTTGACAGACTGGAGCAGACGTTTGAGCGTGAAAAGCAGTTCACATCGGACGCATCGCACGAACTGCGCACCCCTGCGGCGGTTATCATTTCGGAGTGCGAATATATGCTGGACTGCGCCTCGACGGAGGAGGAGTTTAAAGAGTCCGCACTTTCGGTAAAGCGCCAGGCGGAAAAGATGTCAAAGCTTATTTCGGAACTGCTTACAATTTCGAGAATGGATAAAAATACGATAAAAACCGAGTTTGAAGAAACGGATATAAGCGAGCTATTGTCGTTTGTCTGCGATGAACAGGAGGAAATACAAAACGGCGAAGTAAAGCTTGTACGTGATTTCCCCGAGGGGATAACGGCAGATGCGGACAGGTTTCTTATCGCACGCCTTTTTATAAATCTTATCTCAAATGCATATCAGTATATCGGAAACGGCGATACGGTGAGGGTATCGCTTGCAAAAGAGGGGAAAAACATTGTTTTCTCGGTCAAGGATAACGGCATAGGAATATCCCGTGAGGATATTCCGAAGATATGGGAGCGGTTTTACCAGGCGGACAGCTCAAGAACGGATAACGGCAGTATGGGACTGGGTCTTTCCATGGTTAAGTGGATAGCGCAGTGCCACGGCGGCAGTATTGATGTTGTAAGCGAGCCGGGAAAAGGCTCGGAGTTTGTGTTTACTTTTCCGCAGACAAAAAAGCGGTAAGACACATTTTTTCAAAATAAAACGAATTTTTTGAAAATTTTCCTTGACATTGCGGCCGGAATGTGTTAATATATTCAAGTACGAGAAGTGTGGAGAAGTATCGAAGTGGTCGCAACGAGCTGCACTCGAAATGCAGTTGTCCGCAAGGGCACGTGGGTTCGAATCCCACCTTCTCCGCCACTAATTCGGGATGTGGCTCAGTTTGGTAGTACACCTTGGACACAGGGTATACTCAATCTGTTAGTAACAATCCTTTCAAATAAAAATAGTGCAAGTATCGGGATGTGGCTCAGTTTGGTAGAGCACTACGTTCGGGACGTAGGGGCCGCTGGTTCAAATCCAGTCATCCCGACCAAATGCCAAAACCGCATAAACACTTAAAATATAGTGTTTATGCGGTTTTTAATTGCATTGACGTTTTCATCAGTGTAGTCAAATGTAGTTATTTTTTTAAAAAAATTAGTCAAAAGTTAGTCAAAAAAGAGCGTATGTGATATTATTTTTGAGGATTTTGCACGCAGTTCTCTTTTTGAAAAAATTTAAGGCGTGGCTACAATGTAGACACGCCCCTATAAAATCTCGTTTTTTCACCTGTTGATTATTCTTTAGCTGTCAATAAGCCACTCCTTTGCCGGTTCAATTCCGCCGAAAAAACTAACTGCAAAGCCGTTGCCGCTTAAATATTTTTTCAGGCTATTCTTTGCTTTTCGGTTCGCTCCGATAAATGCAACACGCATAAATTGTTTCCCGGAGTTTTTGAGTTTCTCGGCTATTGTCAAAATCAACTCATCGGTAACAACCGTTTCGTCAAGGACAAATGCAATATATGACGGCGCCGACGGACGGCAAAAAAAATCACTGTCGGCGCACAGTTTTTCAAGGGTGAGTTCGGTATATTGATATATTCCGTCAAGGTGTTCAAACCATATTTCTCCGTCATTAAAATACAGCACGAACGATTTTTTGCGAAACCCGGGGAGTTCCCGACCGCAAACAGGCTCAATTGTATTTTTTTTCATGTTCACATCTCGCATTTTAAATTTAAAGGCTTTGAAGACTTTTTGCAATGGTATATTTGATTTTTTCATAACAACATCACATCTTACCCTTTATCGAATACATATCAAAAAACTGTACTATGTGCCGTCCGGTCAGCTCGATTATTTCATTTTCTTTTTCCGGTTCACGGTCACAGAGATTGCCACACACCGAAACCGGAAGGCAAAGTTCAGGATCATTATCAAATATTTTTTGTTTCGTACTCCTGTTATCCATAGATATTATAACTACCGAATAGTAGGTTGTCAATATGTTTTCGGATTTTTTGTAAAAAAGCACGCTCGGTCCAACTGTTTATATAGAGTGCAGATTAGCGGCGCATTTAAGAAATTTTAAATCGCACCGTATTTTCTTATTTCGGACGGCGTTTTTCCGAGCCTTTTCTTCATCACCTTTCTGAAATACGATGCTGAGCTTAAATTCAGCATATCGCTTATTTCTTCAACCGTTTTGTCGGTTGTCAGCAAAAGGCTTGTTGCTTTATCGCATATAAGCGACTGCTTAAAATCATTCGGAGTGGATTTCAGGTACTTTTTGAAAAGATAATACAAATACGATTGACTCATAAAGCATGCCTCGGAAATTTTCTCCGCATCAGCATAAGGATTATCGCATATATACTTTTTTGCGTTTTCCAAAGCGGATATTTCTCTGCCTGCCGGAATATGGTGCATATTCGGCATAAGTTCTGCCAGTGCCGAGTAAAAAATCCCGAGCGTTTTTGCCGTTACGGTAACGCCCAAAGGTATGCTTTGGATTTTTTCGGCAATATCCGCCGTGCAGTCAAGCTTTTGCAGAATGTAGCTTATACTGCTGTC
>CAKSPN010000178.1 GCA_934481375.1 uncultured Clostridia bacterium | reverse complement strand
CGATGGAAAAATGCTTCCCGAAAGGCAAGGTAACATGGACAGTGCCGGATGGCGGAATATTCCTGTGGTGCACCTGCCCCGGAATAGAAGATATAACGCCCGTTATGAATGCGTGCCTTGAAGAAAAGGTTGCGATTGTGCCGGGATCGAATTTTGAAACGAATATGAAGCTCCCGTCAAATAAGTTCAGACTTAATTATTCCTCCGAAACACCGGAGAGAATAAAGGCAGGAGTGGAGCGCCTCGGCAAGGTTCTTTGCGAGAAGCTTTAAACGCTCAAAAGGCAAATCATATAAACAATGCCGCTTTTGCGGCGGAACGGAGATTAATATGAAAACAGATATGGTTCTCAGTCTGATATTCGCATTGATAATATCATTCGGGTTTACTTTTGCAACTACGCCGCTCGTAAGACGGCTGGCATTTAAAATAGGCGCTATAGACGTACCTCGTGACGGGCGAAGAATGCATAAGAAACCAACGCCGCGAATAGGCGGGCTGGCAATAGTTTTCGGATTTTTGGTGGCAACGGTTTGCTTTGCAATTCCGTACTGCGAAAAGCGCGAGCTTTTCGGAACGCTTTTGGGCGTGGCGGTAATAGTGGTAATGGGAGTGGTCGATGACTGCAAGGATTTGCCCGCCGTATTGAAGTTTGTAATACAGATAGCGGCGGCACTGATTGTAATATTTGTGGGCGGTATAAAAATAAGCGTGTTCACAAACCCGAATATTTTCTCGGACAATCCGTATTGGGTGTTGCCCAACTGGCTTTCTATAACGCTTACGGTAATCTGGATAGTGTTTATCACAAACGCCGTAAACTTTATCGACGGACTGGACGGACTTGCCGCCGGCGTAAGCGCAATAATGTCAATTTCATTGGTGTTCATCTCGGTGCGCTCTGGCGAAATCTCGATAGCCATACTCGGTATTGCGCTTATGGGCGCATGCTTCGGATTTTTGCCGTTTAACTTTAATCCGGCAAAAATATTTATGGGCGATACAGGCTCGACATTTTTGGGATTTATGCTTGCAACGCTCTCCATTCAGGGTGTGTTCAAGTCCTATGCGGTGATTTCGTTTGCCGTGCCGCTTTTGATACTCGGCTTGCCGCTGTTTGACGCATTGTTCGCAATGTTAAGACGAATGCTGTCGGGAAAAAGTCCTATGGTGGCGGACAGGGGACATCTGCATCACCGCCTTATAGATATGGGATTTTCGCAAAAGCAGACGGTGTTTATACTCTATGCGATAAGCGGTGTTCTCGGAATAACTGCGGTATTGCTTGCGGAAAGCGGTTTCCTGCGTGCTCTGCTGCTTGTTATCTGCGTGCTGATATTCCTGCTTATAGGCTCGCTTTTGGGCGCAAACAGCTATACGCATCAGCAAAACAGCGATAAACCCAAGGATAAGGAAGATTAATTTTTATATAAAGGAGCAGTATTTTGATGGATAAAATAAAGGTATTGACGGTTTTCGGCACAAGGCCGGAGGCAATAAAAATGGCGCCGCTTGCCATAGAACTCGGCAAGAATGAGCATATTGTTTCAAAGGTATGCGTTACGGCACAGCACAGACAAATGCTCGACCAGGTTCTTGAAATTTTCAAGGTAAAACCCGATTACGATCTGGATATAATGAAAACCCGTCAGACGCTTGTCGGAATTACCACAAGAGTGCTTGAGGGACTTGACGGCGTTATAAAAGAGGAAAAGCCGGATATAATTCTTGTTCACGGAGATACGTCAACAAGCTTTGTTGCGGCGCTTGCGGGATTTTATAATCAGGTCAAGGTCGGTCACGTAGAGGCGGGACTCAGAACATATGATAAATATTCGCCGTTCCCCGAGGAAATGAACCGTCAGCTTACGGGCAGAATTGCCGATATGAACTTTTCGCCGACAAAGCAGAATAAAGCCAATCTTTTGAAGGAAAACATAGACGAAAAGACAATATATATAACGGGAAACACCGTAATCGACGCTTTAAAGACTACTGTTAAGGAAGATTATAAATTCAAGGACGAGGTTTTAAATTCGCTTGATTTCGATAACCGCCGTGTAATAATCGTTACGGCGCACAGACGTGAAAATCTCGGAAAACCGCTTGAGGATATATGCTATGCTCTAAAGCACATAGTGGAAAAATACGAGGATATTGAAATAGTGTACCCCGTGCATCTTAATCCTGCCGTCCGTGAAACGGTATTCGGCATTTTGGGTGAAACAGAGAGAGTACATCTGATAGATCCGCTCGATGTTCTTGAACTTCATAACGCAATGGCGAGAAGCTTTATGGTAATGACCGATTCGGGCGGTATACAGGAGGAGGCTCCTGCGCTTGCAAAGCCGGTATTGGTATTAAGAAAGGAAACGGAGCGTCCCGAGGCGGTTGCGGCAGGTACGGTAAAGATAGCGGGTGTAGACCGTGACGAGATAATACGCCTTGCAGAGGAATTGATTGAAAACCCGAACGAATATCACAAAATGGCACACTCCGCCAATCCTTACGGCGACGGCGGCGCATCGGAGCGTATTGCCGAGGCATTGCTGTATGAATTCGGCATTTCTGATAAGCGTCCGAAGGACTTTGAGGTATAATAAATTTTACGGAACGGAGAAAGTAAATGATAGAGAAAAAGGGAAATATATTTCATATTTCAGCTAAAAATATAAGCTACACTGCGGCGGTAACGGAAAACGGCAGACTGATACATTCGTATTTCGGAAAGAAAATCCGTGTAAACGAAAACTATAAGACGGATTTTCAGCTTGATGCGGATATATGGAGCGTTGAAAACAAGATAGGCCACAGCTTTTTCCACGCCGATGAGTATTCGGAGGAATACCCGTCATATGGATATTCCGATCTGCACATTCCGGCATATGAGGCGGAAAACAGTGACGGAAACAGTATATCCGAACTTTTATATAAGGAACACAAAATCTATGACGGTGTTTACCAAGCAGACGGTATGCCGATGCTTTTTGACGGCAATAATTCGGCGCAGACTCTTGAAATAACATTGGAAGATAAATATACGGGCCTTAACGTAATTCTTGTCTATACCGTTTTTGAGGAATACAATGTTATTGCAAGAAGCGTAAGGTTTGTAAATACCTCCGATAAAAAGCTTATTCTTAAATCGGCATACAGCTCGTGTTTTTCGCTCAACGGCGGCGAGCATGACGTTATATATTTCCCCGGAACATGGGGCAGAGAGCGTTCATATACGAGAAACGCTGTAACACAGGGTATGAATATCGAACTCGGCAGTACACGCGGTATGAGCAGTCATGAGATGAACCCGTTTGTTATGATAGCTGACAAAAACGCCGACGAAAACAGCGGAAATGTGTATTCGGTGTCGCTTGTGTACAGCGGAAATCATTCAACGGCGGTAAATTGCGACCATTACGGACACATACGCATTATGCAGGGCATAAACCCGTTCGGCTTTGAGTGGGAACTTGGAGGCGGTGAAACGTTTGACACACCGCAGAGCATTATGTGCTTTTCGGATTGCGGAATAGGCGGAATTTCACGTGAGCTTTCGGATTTGTACCGCAATAATCTCTGCCGCAGTAAATGGACAAAAAAAGAACGTCCGATACTTATAAACAACTGGGAAGCTACATATTTTGATTTTGACGAAGAAAAAATACTCAATATAGCAAAGAAAGCAAAGGAAACGGGCATAGAGCTGTTCGTTCTTGATGACGGCTGGTTCGGCAAGCGTGACGATGACAAATCCTCGCTCGGCGACTGGTACACCGATATGAGAAAGCTTCCTTCGGGAATAGAGGGACTGGCGAAAAAGGTGACGGATCTCGGCATTAAATTCGGACTTTGGTTTGAGCCGGAAATGGTAAGTCCCGATTCGGAGCTGTACCGTGCGCACCCCGACTGGGCCGTGCGCGTGCCGCAGCGCGAGCCGGTGCAGCAGCGCTGGCAGCTCGTGCTCGACCTGTCGCGCGCGGAGGTGCGCGACCATGTTGTGCGGGCCGTGAGCGAGATC
>CAKSPN010000177.1 GCA_934481375.1 uncultured Clostridia bacterium | reverse complement strand
CAACAGTACCCTCAACGCCTGCGAATATTTCGTTTTCCATCTTCATTGCTTCAAGAACGGCAACCAAAGTGTCTGATTTTACCGCATCTCCCGCCTTAACCTTAACCGATACTATTGTACCCGGCATAGGCGATTCAACCTTCTTTGAGCCTGTTGCGGCAGGCGCTGCCTTTGCAGGTGCGGGAGCAGCTTTCTGTACCGGAGCTGCCTGTACGGGTGCTGCCTGAACCGGTGCTGCCGCAGGTGCACCTGCGCCTACTTCTTCTACGTCTACCGAATAAGTATTTCCGTTTACTGTTATATTAAACTTTCTCATTTTAATAATTCCTTTCTGTCAAACGATTTTAAAATCTTCCGTTAATTGTATCCTGTATACCCGCTTTGTTCCATATAGGTCTGTCATCGTTTATTCTTCTGTACGATTTTATTTTCAAATTATATGTTGAGGTATTGAGATATGCGGCAACAGCCGCCGTAAGCACTGCAACAAGCTCCTCGTCATTCTCCGTTGTTTCCGCATGTGCCGGTGCCGTTTCCTCGATTATCGGCTTTTTTTTTTCGTTCTTTTTATAAAAGATAACCTTAAAAAGCATAAGGATTATCATTAATATAATCAGTATCGAAAACACAATGGTCAGTCCCAATACGGTTGTAAGTCCGCCCATTGAAAGCGCTTCCGAGAGAGTTACGCCCTGTCCCGTGGCTAATGACTGTGATATATTCATTATTCATTTCTCCTTTCGGTTTTATACATCGGTTTATTCCTTATACGGGAATATTTCCGTGCTTTTTGGACGGTCTTGAGTCACGCTTTGAACGAAGCATCTCAAGCGCCGCAATAATTCTCGGTCTTGTCGAGTCGGGCTCTATGACATCGTCAACATAGCCTCTCTTTGCCGCCTCAAACGGCGATGCAATCTTATTGCGGTATTCCTGAACCTTTTCGGCTCTTGCCGCAATCGGGTCTGCGCTTTCTTTAATATCGTTTTTGAATATGATATTCGCCGCGCCTTCGGGACCCATAACCGCTATTTCGGCTGTCGGCCATGCCATAACGATGTCCGCACCCGTGTGCTTTGAGTTCATCGCTATGTATGCGCCGCCGTATGCTTTTCTTGTTATTACGTTTATCTTCGGAACGGTAGCCTCCGAGAATGAATAAAGAAGCTTTGCTCCGTGTCGTATAATTCCGCCCTTTTCCTGTTCAAGTCCCGGGAAATATCCGGGAACATCTGTAAAGGTTACAAGCGGAATATTGAATGCATCGCAGAAGCGGACAAATCTTGCAGCCTTGTCCGAGGAATTAATATCCAAAGCACCTGCCATAACATTCGGCTGATTTGCAATTATACCCACCGACATACCGTTAAGCTTTGCAAATCCTACCACGATATTTTTCGCAAAATCCTTCTGTACCTCAAAGAAATCCGCATTATCGACAATTTCCAAAATTACTTCCTTAATGTCGTATGCTTTTGCGGCATCATCGGGAACTATTGTGCTTAATTTTTCGGAAACTCTGTTTATTTCATCTGTCGGAATATCATACGGAGCTTCGTCAAGGTTATTTGACGGCAGATACGAAAGGAGCTTCTTTATCTGTGCAAAGCAATCTTCTTCGCTTTCCGCTCTGAAATGCGCAACTCCCGATTCGCTTGCCTGAACCTTTGAACCGCCCAAATCCTCAGCCGTAATCTGTTCTCCCGTTACCGACTGAATCACCTGCGGTCCTGTTATAAACATCTGACTTGTCTTGTCAACCATAAATATGAAGTCCGTTATTGCCGGCGAATATACCGCGCCGCCTGCGCACGGTCCCATAATTACGGAAATCTGCGGAATGACGCCGCTGTTTAAGGTGTTTCTGTAGAATATTTCGCCAAATCCCGCAAGAGCGTCAACTCCCTCCTGTATTCTTGCGCCGCCGCTGTCGTTAAGACCGATAATCGGTGCGCCCATTTTCGCCGCCATATCCATTACCTTGCATATTTTCTTTGCGTGCATTTCGCCGAGCGATCCGCCCACAACGGTGAAATCCTGTGCATAAACGTACACCAAGCGTCCGTCAACCGTACCGTAGCCGGTTACAACTCCCTCGCCCGGTGCCTCTACACGATCCATACCGAACTCGGTACATCTGTGCGTTACAAATGCGTCAAGCTCCACAAAGCTTCCCTCGTCCATAAGAGCGTTTATTCTCTCACGGGCAGTAAGCTTATGCGAATCATGCTGTTTTTTGATCTTTACTTCTCCGCCGCCCTGTTCAATGACATTTCTGCGGTATTGAAGCTCTGTCAGTTTATCAACTGTTCCCATTGACTAAGCCTCCGTTTTCTGTAAACTTAAAATATCTTATCCGCAAATTATGCGGAATAATTCATTTCGTGCGGCGTCAAAATATGACGTCACATTGTTATAAGAATAACAATTTATTCCTATTATACATTATACCCCATAAACGATTTTTTTTCAACGTTTTTTTGCTTTAGCGTCCAACTTCGTCACTTTAATGAATTTTCAGTTACATTCTTCCCGTATTTATTGTAAACTATTACAATAGATAAAGACGCCGCACAATATATTGTGCGGCGCCGTTGCCTTATTTGATACTGTCTATAATTGTTTTGTAATCCAATTGTTCTTTTATGTACTCGTTCATACAAACGAGGTTTGAGCAGGTATAACCTATCGCATTGTACCTGCATTTTGAAACGTCTTCGCCACAGCCGTCGCAAAGGCACATCTGTCCCTTTGTAACCGGTACGACTATATACTCGTTTTTATTCAACAGCTCTATTGCCTTTTTTATTTCCTCGTCCATTATCAGTCAAGCTTTAAGACAGACATAAACGCCTCCTGCGGAACCTCCACTGAGCCGACCTGTCTCATTCGCTTTTTACCCTCCTTTTGCTTTTCAAGAAGTTTCTTTTTTCTTGTTATATCGCCGCCGTAGCACTTTGCAAGCACGTCCTTTCGCATTGCGCGGACGGTTTCGCGTGCTATTACCTTGCCGCCTATCGCCGCCTGTACAGGCACTTCAAAAAGCTGACAGGGAATTGCTTCTTTAAGCTTTTCCGTCATTTTTCTTCCCCGTGCGTATGCGTTATCCTTAAATACAATAAACGAAAGTGCGTCAACCATCTCGCCGTTTAAGAGAATATCGAGCTTTACAAGGTTGCTCCTTGCATATCCGCAAAGCTCATAGTCAAATGACGCATAGCCTTTTGTACGTGATTTCAAAGCGTCGAAAAAGTCGTAAATTATTTCGTTAAGCGGCAGTTCGTAGAATATTTCCGCACGTGTTTCGTCCATGTACGTCATATCCTTATAAATTCCGCGCCGTTCCTGGCAAAGCTCCATAACGTTGCCGACATAATCCTTGGGAACCATAATAGTAGCCTTAACCATAGGCTCCTCTATATAGTCTATCTCCGCAGGATCGGGAAGATTTGAGGGATTATCGCACCAAACCATCTCGCCGTTTGTTTTGTATACTTTATAGATAACGCTCGGTGCAGTGGTTACAAGGTCGAGATTATATTCACGCTCAAGGCGTTCCTGAATTATTTCCATATGCAACAGTCCCAAAAATCCGCACCGAAAACCAAATCCCAGTGCCGCCGAAGTTTCCGCCTCGAACATAAGCGCCGCATCGTTTAACTGCAGTTTCAAAAGCGCCTCTTTTAAATCCTCGTACTGCGCTCCGTCCGCCGGGTAAATACCGCAGTAAACCATTGGATTTACCTTTTTGTAACCGGGGAGCGGTTCTTTTGCCGGATTTTGTGCCGTTGTTACGGTATCGCCGACACGTGTATCCTGAATATTTTTTATCGACGCCGCTATATAGCCGACATCTCCGGCAGCCAAAGAGTCTGTAACACGCAGTCCCGACGGGTGCATTTCGCCGACTTCCACCACATCAAACATCGCGCCCGTTGCCATCATTTTAATCTTCTGACCAGCTTTTAACGAGCCCTCCATTACTCTTACATAAACTATAACGCCCTTATAGCTGTCGTAGATGGAGTCG
>CAKSPN010000176.1 GCA_934481375.1 uncultured Clostridia bacterium | reverse complement strand
TTCCCACTGTTGAACGTGGGTTTTTTGACGTAGTTTTCTGATCGATACTTATAGCGGGAGAAAGCCCCTCTATATAATCAACATCGGGCTTATCCATCTGTCCTAAAAACTGTCTCGCATATGACGAGAGCGACTCCATATATCTGCGCTGACCTTCTGCATATATTGTATCGAATGCAAGCGATGATTTTCCCGATCCCGAAAGACCCGTTATAACAACAAGCTTTTCACGGGGGATATTTACATTTATATTTTTCAGATTATGCTCACGTGCGCCGAGTATTTTAATTTCTTTAGCCATTTGTTTACCTCTTATTGAAGATAACAGCTTCCGCTGTTTTTGTATCTGTTAAGCATATTTTTCTTTTCCGTTGCCGCATTGCGATAATCCTCTGCAATTGAGTTTTTAAAAACACGTTCTATTAAATCATCCTCCGAAAACGCAAGCGTTGCGGACTTTAAAACCTCTATCCGATCAGCCTCCGAAAATTCACGTATATCGATTATTTCCGCCGGTACGCCGAGTATATCGGTTAATGCGTCACAGGTAGAGTACAGTATGTTCATTTTGATGTTTTTATCGCAAAAACATACAAACTCAACCTTATCCGTATATTCAAGCACATACAGAACGGGCGTTAAAATTTTTTCTTTTAACAGCTGTACGGCTGTTTCCATTGTATCGGTCATTTTTTACTGTCTCCTATGTCAGATATTCTTTTTCGATTTTGCGTATACGGTCACGTATAGCCGCAGCCTGCTCAAAATCAAGATTTTCGGCGGCTTTGAACATTTCCGCCGTAAGCTTTGCAAGAAGCTCCGTATAATCTGTTTTTTCATCCTCGTCAGCCTTTTCTTCAACAGGCTTTAAGGACTGAAGAATATCACGTATATCTTTCTTTATCGTCTGCGGAATGATATTATGCTCCTCATTGTACTTTTTCTGCAATTCACGCCTTCTCTGCGTTTCCGAGATGGCGTTCTGCATTGAGTTTGTTATCGTATCCGCATAAAGTATTACCTTTCCTTCGGCGTTTCTCGCCGCTCTGCCTATAGTCTGGATAAGCGACATTTCACTTCGCAAAAATCCCTCTTTGTCGGCGTCAAGTATGGCAACAAGCGCAACTTCGGGAATGTCCAGTCCCTCGCGCAGAAGATTTATTCCCACAAGCACATCATACGTACCCATTCTCAAATCTTTTATTATCTCCGTACGCTCGATTGTGCTTATGTCGGAGTGCATATACGTTACTTTTATCCCTACACCTTTAAGGTACTCTGTCAAATCCTCCGCCATACGCTTTGTGAGCGTGGTTACAAGTGTTCTGAAGCCTTTTTCGGTTTCTTTGTTTATCTCGCCTATCAAATCGTCTATCTGATTTTGAGTCGGGCGCATGAATATTTCGGGGTCAAGCAGACCTGTGGGACGTATTACCTGCTCCACTATGGCGCTCGAATGTTCCTTTTCGTATTCCGCCGGTGTGGCGCTTGTGAATATTACTTGGTTTAAGCGTTCCTCAAATTCATTGAATTTGAGCGGTCTGTTATCCGCCGCACTCGGCAGACGAAAACCGTATTTTATAAGCGTTTCCTTTCTTGCACGGTCGCCGTTGTACATTCCGCGCACCTGCGGAACTGTAACGTGCGACTCGTCTATTATCATAAGATAATCTTCGGGGAAATAGTCCAAAAGAGTAAACGGCGCACTTCCGGGCGCTCTGCCGCTTATGTGCCTTGAATAGTTTTCTATTCCCTGGCAAAAGCCTATTTCCTGCATCATCTCAAGGTCATACCGTGTGCGCTGCTCTATTCTCTGCGCCTCGATAAGCATATCATGCTCCTTGAAATACTTTACCTGCTCCTCCATTTCAAGTTCTATACCTGCCATTGCGGCAAGCATTTTATCATTTGTTGTAACGTAATGCGATGCCGGTGAAATAACTGCGTGCTGTCTTATTCCGATAACCTCGCCCGTTACGACGTTCACCTCGCTTATGCGCTCTATTTCATCTCCGAAAAACTCCACCCGTACTGCGTTTTCGCCGTTGTTTGACGGGAATATTTCAAGCACATCTCCCCTTACACGGAATTTGTTTCTCACAAAATTTATATCGTTTCTTTCATATTGCATTGCAACAAGCTTTTTTAAAATTTCATCTCTGTCTTTCTGCATACCGACACGCAGAGAAAGCATAAGATTTTTATAATCCTCCGGATCGCCCAAGCCGTATATGCACGACACGCTCGAAACAATTATTACGTCCTTGCGTTCAAGCAGTGCAAATGTTGCGCTGTGGCGAAGTTTATCTATTTCCTCGTTTGTCATAGAGTTTTTCTCAATATAAGTATCTGTCTGCGGAATGTATGCCTCCGGCTGATAATAGTCGTAATACGATACAAAAAATTCAACGCAGTTTTCGGGGAAAAACTCCTTAAACTCACTGCAAAGCTGTGCCGCAAGCGTTTTGTTGTGAGCAAGCACAATCGTAGGCTTGTTTACCTTTGCGATAATATTTGCCATTGTAAAGGTTTTTCCCGAACCCGTTACGCCCATAAGCGTCTGAAACTTTTCGCCCCTTAGAACGCCGTCGGCAAGTTTTTCTATAGCCTGAGGCTGATCGCCTTTCGGTGTGTATTCGGAAACAAGCTTGAATTTATCCAATGCGGACACCTCCCGTCTGTATCTTATACAGTATATCACATAATTTTTAATTTGTCAAACATTTGTTTGGAAAAATTGAAATACACCGCTCCGTGTACATATGTACAATCCGAACGGTGTATTTTTATGTTTACATAAATATTCTCTTTACAAGAATATTGACTCTGCGCACGTTTACCGATGTATATTCTTCCACATTGCTGCGTATTGTATGCTGGATTTTTCTGCACACACGGCGGATATTGTCAGTGTCTGACAGCGTAACCGTCATATCAATGTGAACGCCGTGAGCGGTTGTTCTGAGATTTATATTGAGTATTTGCTTTACCTCATGCACTTTTTTCGTTTCGTGCATTGCCATTGCGATAATTACGTTGTTTGAAATACTGTAATCGCCCATATAGCTGAATGTCGGGCGCACTATCGATTTTTCCTCAAGCACATTGATTTTATCGGAGTCAAGCACTTTTTGAAAACGTCTTAGCGGATGCAGAAAATATCCCGAAAAATCCTGTTTTATCTCAAAAGTCGGAACGGGAATAACGTGCTTGCCCTCAACATTGCGCATTTTTTGTGCGGCAGCCATTTCCTCGGGAGACGCTTCATCCGTAATATATATATATTTCTCCACCGGCGGCAAGCCTATATTGGCGGCAATTCTGTCCGCCATTCCCTCAGAGGTGCCGAGAATCATTATGCTGTTTATTTTGTTCGCCGCAATTGCACGCTGTACCTCAACGCACTGCTCTTTTTTCATAAACAAAGCATGCTTTACCGACGCAATCCTTGTAGCCTCACGCTTTGCCGAATACCCTGCAAGCACCTTACCGTGCGAAATCATAATGCCGTCATCTATAATCGCATCGGCATTGTATTTCTGCGAAACGGTTACGCTTCTGTAGCTTTTTCCCGTGCCGCTTGGCCCTACAAATGCAATCACTCTCATAAAAATCAATCCTTACTTTGCTTAATCTTATACGACAATGTCATAAGCGAGTCGGACATATGTACATTTTCCACAGCAATCTTTTCCGAAAGCTTTAGTTCCGTGTAGGAAAAATTCAGAAGTCCCTTAACGCCGCATTCCGCCAAAAGTTCCGCCGTTTTTTTCACTTCTTTTCCGGGAAGCGTGAGCATTGCTATGTCTACCCTGTTCTTCATAAGAAAGTTTTTAAGCACATCGGCGGACATAACCTCAATGCCGTTTATTCGTGTGCCGATTACGTTTTTATCAACATCGAAAATCCCCACAAGCTTAAATCCACGCTTTGCAAAATGACTGTGGTTTGCGAGCGCACGGCCGAGGTTTCCGGCACCGATAATTATGGTTGTGTCCTCATCATGCAGACCGAGAATATCGCCTATAGCATGATACAGATGCTCTACATTATATC
>CAKSPN010000175.1 GCA_934481375.1 uncultured Clostridia bacterium | reverse complement strand
CTTCGGCACAGATACTCCGTAAATTCCACGCTCAATATTGGATAAATGAGCGCCGTTGCATACTTCTATCATTTCGGCAAGAGTATCCTGCGACAAATTGCGTTTTGTTCTTATTTCTTTTATGCGTTTGCCCATAGCCGCATTAAGCGCATCATCTTTCTGCATATTTTCACCTCATTGCTTGGTCTTACTATATATGATATAGGCAACACATATCTTTATGAATAGAGTGGTACTATTATATATTTCAGTAGCACCATTGACAAATGATAATAAATGTGATAGCATATAAATAACTTGTATGAAAGGCAGATATTTTATGTATGAATAAAAAAGCTCATCGATGCTGTTTCACCGGACACCGACCCGAAAAGCTTAATCTTTCCGAAGCAGAAATAAAGTCTCTTTTGGAAAAAGCAATCGATACTGCGGTGCAAAACGGTTTTACAACATTTATAAGCGGTATGGCGCCTGGTGTGGATATATGGGCAGTGGAAACCGTCCTTGCAAAGAAAAAATCAAATAATACAATCCGCCTTATATGCGCCGTCCCTTATCCCGACTTCGGCGTAAAGCGCAGTTTTGCGGAAATGCAACGATATGACAGTATAATTGAAAATTCCGATTATATAAAATATGTAAGTATGCACTATTTTCCGGGTTGCTATCAAGTGCGCAATGAATATATGGTTGACCGCAGCAGTCTTGTAATCGCACTGTTCAACGGTCGAAACTCAGGTACTAAAAACACTGTTGATTATGCACATTCCAAAGGAATAAAAGTAATAAATCTGTTAGAACTGCCGTAGTCGCAACAATACAAAAACAGACCCCTTTAACCGAACTTACGGTTTAAGAGGTCTGTTTAAGTTTTTCATATAAGCGGAGCTATAAGCTTCATTATTCTTCCCTCGAGTTTTTCGGCAAGCGGGAAATTTTTATAGTCCTCCAAAGTTACCGGCTGACATTTTTCAAGCGTTTTTGCGAAATCGTCCTCAATATCGAGCACTGCCGGGGCATTATACATATAAACGGCGCACTCGTAATGCAGATACAGACTTCTGAAATCGAAATTTATCGTTCCGACAACCGCACGCCGATCATCGCTTACGACCGTTTTTGCATGAACAAATCCCGGAGTATATTCATATATCTTTATTCCTGCGTTTATAAGATCGGGATAATACGTTCTCGCAAGGCGGAACGCCATTTTCTTATCCGGTATATGCGGCATCATTATTTTTACGTCCACACCTCGCTGTGCCGCAAACTTGAGCGCCTCAAAGGTTTCATTGTCAAGCACAAGATACGGCGTCATTATATGGCAGTACCGCACGGCGCTGTTTATAAGATAAATATACACCCTCTTGCCGACATACTCCTTATCGAGCGGGCTATCGCCGTAAGGGATTATCACTCCGTCCGACTGCTTGGGATATTCTTTTGAAACCTTTATAAAATCGTCTATGTTTCGGCAGGGATCGCTTATGTTCCACATTTCAAAAAACAGCGACGTAAATCCCGATACCGCCTCGCCTTTTACCTTTACGCCCGTATCTTTCCAGTGTCCGAAACGGTTTATAATATTGGCGTATTCATCGGCGAGATTTATTCCGCCCGTAAATGCGCATTTTCCGTCTATTATAAGTATCTTTCTGTGGTCACGGTTATTCTGATATGTTGACAAAAGCGGCTGTATCGGCGAAAATATTTTGCATTTTATTCCGAACTTCTCCATTGTTTCCGTGTACCGCTTGGGGAGCGTATATAAACAGCCCATTCCGTCAAACATCATACGCACGTCAACGCCCTCTTTGACTTTGCGCTTTAATATGCTTAATATTTCGGGCCAAAATCTGCCGCTTTGATTTATTATGAAGAATTCAAGGAAAATGAATTTTTCCGCCGTTTCCAGCTCCTCCAAAATCGCCTTGAACATATCGTCGCCCAGGGGATAATACTGCACGGTGGAATTTTTGTACGCAGGCGAGCCGCCGTTTTTCATAAGATATTTTATAAGTCCCTGTTCGCCGTCCTCAAACTCGCACAAATCCTTTATTCCGTACTCGCCCGACTTCATATACTTTTCCGTTTCAATTCTTGACCTCTCCTGCGCCTTTGCCACGTCGTGGCGCAAAAAATCGGTATGCAGATACACGTACATCAGCGCCCCGAACACAGGAATTACCGATATAAGTATACACCACGTCAGCTTAAACATAGGGTCCTCATCACGGTTTATTTCAATTATTATCAGCACTGTACCGAGAAGCGATGTTAAACTGAACAAAACCTTACTGTACTCATTTAGCCAGATATATCCCAATACAATAATCAATATCTGAATTACGAGCATAATAAACGCAAAAAACTTATTTGAATAAATAAGCTTAAGAATTTTATTCATAAAAACATCTCCTCTCGCGGGTTAATATTTTCCTTTGTAATTCTTTATATAATCGAAAGTTTTTTCCTCGCCCTCTTTTTGAAGCATCCGAAGCCATTCTTCAAGCAGGCGTGCAGTGTCTTTGTGCATAACGTTTTTGGCGTTTCCGCCGAGAAAATAATTTATGGGATTATCGTTTGTATATTTATCACCGAGATATATTTTCCCGGCAGCCACTCTGTCGCAGAACATTTCCTTTACATATTTGAGCGGCATTTTAACCGCCTCGCTTCTGCGTGTTTGGGGATTATAGTCTGTCCAATACTCAAAATGATGCTTGTTTCTGCCTTTATGATGCAGCCATGCTTTTGAATATCCCTCTTTGACTCTTGCGACTTCCGCAGGACTTCTGTAGCCCTGATAATACTTTATCCCCTCAAAGAACTCCGTCGGACTGTATTTTGACAAATCGTGAAACAATCCCTGCCGCAGTATTCCTGCTTTCGCACAGTGCTCTATCACCTTATGGCGATGCTTTGTTATTGTACGGAAATGTCCGATTGTATTATTCATTGCTTTAATCATTCTTTCTTTAAAATGTTTACTTATTATAATACCACATTTTTTCTTAAAAAACAACATCTTTTTTGCGAAAAAACCATTGACAAATTTATATAACAGTGTTATACTATGTAACAGTGTTATATGGGCGATATGTTATGCGGAGGAAACATGATGAACGAAAGCGAAAAAAGTACACTTGACGCCATTCTTTCGGCGGCAAAAGCGGAATTTCTCGAAAAAGGCTTTAAATCGGCATCTCTCCGCAATATTGTGAAAACCGCAGGAGTAACCACGGGCGCTTTTTACGGGTATTACAAAAGCAAAGAGGAATTGTTTGACGCACTGGTAAAAGAACAGTACGAAACAATAATGACCGAATTTATAAACGCACAGGAGCAGTTTACCGAACTGCCGCCCGAAAATCAGCCTGACAATATGGGAAAAATATCCGGTGACTGTATGGAGAGTATGACCGAGTATATTTACAATAATTTAAGCGAATTTAAGCTTATACTTTCCTGCTCCGAGGGTACGAAATACGAGCATATAATTCATAATATGGTGGAAATCGAGGTCAATGCGACTCATAATTTTGCAAAAAATCTTGAAAAGCTGGGTTACCCGAAATACTCTGTTGACCCTCAGCTTGAGCATATGCTATGCAGCGGATTGTTTTCCGCATATTTTGAGCTTGTTATACACGATATGCCTTATGAAAAAGCAAAAGAATACGTCCGAAATCTGAGAGATTTTTATACCGCCGGCTGGCGGAAAATTATGGGGCTTTAAACCCTTTAATTTTCGAATACGGGTTAGCTTTGACTAACTCTTAAAAATGGATACGGGAAACAACTGCAGTGTTTTCTTTATCATATGCAAATCAAAATTGAGGAGGAGTTTGCCTTGAAAAAACAATCAAATTTATCACGGCTGATGAACTATGCCGGAGGGCATAAATATCTGACATATGCCTCGTGGCTGTTGTCAGCCGTCAGTGCACTCACCGCTCTTGTGCCGTTTTGGTACATATGGAAAATCATAAAAGAGGTTTTGGAGGCGGCGCCCGATTTTTCCGCTGCGGAAAATCTGCCACGGTTCGGTCTGATGG
>CAKSPN010000174.1 GCA_934481375.1 uncultured Clostridia bacterium | reverse complement strand
ATAAGCTTCGATACCTGTTTCAGGTGCTTCAACGTCCTCAAGCCATACCTTGTTATCAACGGTAAGGAGTTCTTTCAGATCGTCCTCTGAAATATCAAGACCCGTTACGTCAATATCGTCTGCCTTAGGAACATATCCGATAGCACACTCATCAGCGTCAACCTTGCCCTCGCATCTGTCAAGAATCCAGAGAAGAACACGCATATTGTCGCCAAATCCCGGCCACATAAAGTTGCCTTCGTCATCTTTTCTGAACCAGTTAACGTGGAATATCTTCGGAGCCTTGTCGCCGAGCTTCTTGCCCATTTCGAGCCAGTGTCCCCAATATGTTGCCATATTGTAGCCTACGAACGGCTTCATAGCCATCGGGTCACGTCTTACAACACCTACAGCACCTGCTGCTGCAGCTGTTGTTTCAGATGCCATAATAGCGCCTACGAATGTACCGTGCTGCCAATCTCTTGACTGGTATACGAGCGGTGCGCACTTAGCACGGCGGCCGCCGAATACGATTGCCGACACAGGCACTCCCTGCGGATTTTCAAATTCCTTTGAAATACACGGGCAGTTGATTGCCGGTGCGGTAAATCTTGAGTTCGGGTGAGCGAGCTTGTTGCCCTCTGCAACGTATTCCGGACCGTTTACCTTTGCACCCTTCCACTCTGTTGCGTTAACGGGAGGATTTTTGTCAAGTCCTTCCCACCAAACTGTCATATCATCGTTATTAATTGCAACGTTTGTGAAAATAGTATTTTTCTTTGTCGATTCAAGAGCGTTGAAGTTAGTCTTAACCGATGTTCCCGGTGCAACGCCGAAGAAACCTGCTTCGGGGTTGATAGCATAAAGTCTGCCGTCCGGTCCTATTCTGAGCCATGCAATATCGTCGCCGACTGTCCATACCTTATAACCCTTTTCCTTAAGGTATTCCGGCGGAATAAGCATTGCCAGGTTTGTCTTACCGCAAGCTGACGGGAATGCGGCACAGATGTATTTAACCTCACCCTGCGGATTTTCAAGACCCAATATAAGCATATGCTCTGCCATCCAACCTTCCTGCATACCGAGGTATGAAGCTATTCTCAATGCAAAACATTTCTTTCCGAGAAGTACGTTGCCGCCGTATGCCGAGTTAATCGACCAGATTGTCTTATCCTGCGGGAACTGTACAATATATCTGTCATCGGGATTTACATCCTTTTTAGCGTGCAGACACTTAACAAAATCTTCGCTGTCGCCGAGCTGATCTATAACAGCCTTGCCTATTCTTGTCATAATAGCCATATTCAGTACAACGTAAATGCTGTCCGTAAGTTCGATACCGATCTTTGAGAACGGCGATCCCACAGGGCCCATTGAATACGGAATTACATACATTTCTCTGCCCTTCATCGAGCCTTTGTACAATGCTCTGAGCTTTGCGTACATTTCATCGGGAGCCATCCAGTTGTTTATAGGACCTGCTTCCTCTTCGGTAGGAGTACAGATAAAAGTTCTGTCCTCTACACGTGCAACGTCGTTTTCAGCTGTTCTGTGATAGTAGCAGCCGGGGAGTTTTTCCTCATTAAGCTTAATCATTTCGCCCGTAGCCACTGCCTCTGCTCTTAAAGCATCAAGCTGCGCCTCGCTGCCGTCGATCCATGTTACCTTGTCAGGCTGACACATTTCAACCATTTCGTCAAGCCACGCCAGAACTGTTTTGTTAGTTGTCATAGTTGTATCCTCCAATACAAATTTATTACAATGTTATAAAAATAACAATGTTATCAGAAATTTAATTCCTTACTTTCATTATAGCATATTTTTCTCGTTTTTCAAACATTTTTTTCAAAAAAATATTTTTTTATACATTGAGATAGATTTGACATTGTTTTGAATATGTAATATAATGATTTTGCACAATTCTTTACGGAGGTAGCATAATGAAAGAAAAAATATATACAATACCTGTAAACGAAGCATTTGAAAGCGAGTGTTCCTGTCCGCTGTGCCTTATCGAAAAGCGGCTCGAGAACGAGGCGGTCGAATATGCGCTGGGCGCCGCCATGATGGAACCCGACTACCGCATAGAGTCAAACGAAAAGGGTTACTGCCGCCGCCATTTTTCGCAATTAATCAAAAGTCCGAACAAATTAAGCCTTGCGCTTGTTCTGGAAACGCATCTTGACGAGATTTCAAAAAATCTTAGTGAGAACGAAAAAGCGGTATCCGCTCTCGGCAAATCGGGACTTTTTAAGAAAAGCTCTCTCCCCGTCACCGCCGAAAAAATAACCGAGGTGCTTGACGTAGTTGAGCATAAGTGCGTGGTATGCGATAAGGTAAACCACACCATGGAGCGCTACTGCAGTACGCTTCTTTATATGTGGAGTTCCGACGAAGATTTTAAAAAGAAGTTTTCCGAAAAAGAAATCTGTCTGCATCACAGCAATATGCTTTTTAAAGGAGTGCAGAAAGAACTGAAAGAACAAGACGCCGCCGAATTTGTAAAGGTGCTGTTTGCAAAGCAAAAAGACGAGCTTTTGCACTTGCGTGAATTGGTACATAAATTTACGCTGAAATTTGACTACAGATACCGTGATATGGAACTTGGCGAAGCACGCTCCGCCGTTTTTGACGCCGTTGAAAAGCTGTGCGGATATATAGATTATGAAAGCGGCGAGTAAGCATTTATTAATTCTCAAAGCAGATTTTATGGCACAATTTGCTTTGAGAATTAAATTTTTTTAAAAAAGTTAAATAATATTAAAAAAAAGTGTTGACAAACCGACACCTTTTTGTTATAATACTAAAAGTCAGCTGATTTGAACAGCTGTGAGTATGAATATGCGGGTGTAGTTCAATGGTAGAATCCCAGCCTTCCAAGCTGGTCGTGTGGGTTCGATTCCCATCACCCGCTCCATTTTTTGTCGGACAGGCTTTATGCGGTTTGATAAAAATATGCGACTGTAGCTCAGTCGGATAGAGCAACTGCCTTCTAAGCAGTGGGCCAGGGGTTCGAATCCCTTCAGTCGCGCCAGTCCTTTTGGACTTATAATTTAAGATGGTGGGAACGAACGTTTGCACCGGAATTAAGAAATTAAATGGCGGGTGTCAGCCGATTCGGATGCCCTAATTATATGGTGGATATAGTTCAGTTGGTTAGAGCGTCAGTTTGTGGCACTGAATGTCGTGGGTTCGAGTCCCACTATCCACCCCATTGATTTTTTAACATTCGGGGATATAGCCAAGTTGGTAAGGCACCAGATTTTGATTCTGGCATTTCGTAGGTTCGAGTCCTGCTATCCCTGCCAGGGCCATTAGCTCAGTTGGCAGAGCACTTGACTTTTAATCAAGTTGTCCGGGGTTCGAATCTCCGATGGCTCACCAAAGTAACTGCAATTCTAAATAGAATTGCAGTTACTTTTTTGTATAATTATCTGCAAAGTGAAGCAAACTACTGTTAAATTAAAATTTTTACAATTTTTTTCGAAAAATGTCTTGACATTTGCGAAAAAATCTGCTATTATATTCAAGTCGGTTGACATTGCGGAATTGTGTAAGGGTAGCACAAACGACTCTGACTCGTTTTGTTCGGGTTCAAATCCTGATTCCGCAGCCATAAAGAATGTTGTTTTTAACAACATTCTTTTTTTTGCAAAAACAGCGCATTTTTGCTTGTTTTTTCATTGACTATCCTTTCCCGAAATGGTATAATTATTAAAAGCGCTATTATAATAAGGAAGGACTCTTATATATGAAAAAAGAACAAGTTATAACACAGCTTACGGAATGCGGTCTTGTGGCGGTTGTACGTGCCGCCAACGCAGAGGAAGCAATAAAAATAAGCGACGCTTGCTTAAAAGGCGGCTGCAGTGCAATAGAACTTACGTTTACAGTTCCGCATGCGGACAAGGTTATCGAAGCGCTTGCCGAGAAATATCCCAACGGAGAGATGCTCCTCGGTGCGGGAACGGTGCTTGACAGCGAAACCGCACGTCTTGCAATTCTTGCCGGTGCAAACTTTATAGTAAGTCCGTCGTTCAATCTTGAAACGGCAAAACTCTGCAATCGTTACAGAGTTCCCTAT
>CAKSPN010000173.1 GCA_934481375.1 uncultured Clostridia bacterium | reverse complement strand
GGATATATCTGATAAAACGTCCAATCGTAGAATTCTTCCTGTCTTTCAGTTAACATTGTTCTTCTCCTTAACTCTGTTCATAACCTTATGCGTAATTATATCATATTCTATACTCAATTGCAAGATTTTTTTCCTTTGCTTTCCATATTGGCCTCAAACAAAACACCCTGTCATCGGTAACATTCCGATGACAGGGTGCGGATACACTATATATTTACGCTGATTGCCGTTCCTTTTTTGTTAGACTCAAACGCTGCCTCCATAACCTTCATAACTCTCAGGGCCTGTTCGGGTTTGATTGTGAGGGGGGCTTTTCCCTCTATCGCATCGACAAGCTGATTATATACAACGTCAAGATTATCGACAACGTCCGTCGGCTCGGAAAGCTCAATTGTTTCCACCGTTTCAGGGCTTCTCGGCGCCATGGTCTTTGTCGGGCCTGCTTTAATCGTCTTAATTTCCGCCGCCCATTTATCCTCGCGCTCAAGGCATTTTACAACTCTGCCGCCGCACGCCCAGTCGTCTATCTGGAGCGTTCCGTCAGCGCCGAGAACATACCACCTCGGGTGTGAGATAAAGTTATTTGTTGAAACCTCAATCTGCGCCGTTACGCCGCTTTCAAACGTCATAACAAGGCGCACATTATCGTCAACATCGGGGTAATGCACGGAATAAAGCTTACAGAACACATTCGTAACCTTTTCATCTATCATATACATCATCTGATCTATAAGATGCACGCCCCAGTCGAGCATCATACCGCCGCCTTTTGCCTTTTCCGTTCTCCAGCCGCCCGGCACTCCTCTCGAGCCTTCAACCCTCGATTCAAATATGTACGGTTTTCCGATAACTCCGCTCTCGACCGTTCTTCGCATAAGCACAAAATCACGGTTTGTACGTCTGTTTTGGTCAACGGTAAACACACGGTTATATTTTTTTGCCGCCTCCATAATCTCAACGATTTCCTCCGACGACATAGCCACCGGCTTTTCGCATATGATATGCTTTCCTGCCTTTAATGCGTCTATCGCTATCTGCTTATGCACATCGTTCGTTGAAGATATGAGAACAATATCAATATCGGTATCGTTTAAAAGCTCCGCCTCGGAATTATAGGCAACAAGCCCTTTTTCCAACGCTGCTTCTCTGCGTTCGGGGTTTATATCCCATACGCCCTTTATTTTTACCTTGGTATTACCCTTTGAAAGCTGTTTGAAATGGTTTCCCGCCATTCCGCCGAAACCGATTATTCCGAGTAAATACGTATCTTTCATTATGCCCACCACATTTCTCCGGGTTTTTCATATATAATTGCGTCCTTCAAAAGCGCAACCGCCTTTTCAAGACCTTCTTTCGGCGACATCAAGCCGTCCTCATGCTCTATGCTTATTGCGCCGTCATAGCCTGTTGCTTTAAGCGTGCTTATAATATCGTTCCAGACCTGTTTTGAATGTCCGTATCCGACCGTTCTGAATACCCAAGCGCGGTTTAATATGTCACCGTAATTCTGCGTGTCGAGAACGCCTATTTTTGCCGTATTGGCTTCGTCAATCTTGGTATCCTTTGCGTGGAAATGATATATTGCGCCCTTAAGGTACTTTATTCCCTCGCACGGGTCTATCCCTTGCCAGAACAAGTGGCTCGGGTCAAAGTTTGCGCCTATTATATCGCCCACGGCATTGCGCAGTTTCAAAAGCGTTGATGTATTATATACGCAAAATCCCGGGTGCATTTCAAAAGCAATCTTTTTAATTCCTATTTCTTCGGCGAGCTTTGCCGTCTTTTTCCAGTACGGAATTAGCACCTCGTTCCACTGCCAGTCGAGTATTTCCGTATAATCGTCGGGCCATGCGCAGGTTACCCAATTGGGTCTTTTCGACTCCTCGCAATCGCCCGGACATCCTGAAAATCCTACTATGGTATCAACGCCGAGCATAACCGAAACCTTCATTGCGTCTACAAATTCATCATGATATTTCTTTGCAATTTCCTTGTTCGGGTGTACGGGGTTTCCGTGACAGCTTATTGCCGAAATTTCCATATTGTACTTCTTTAAAAGACCCTTAAGCCATTCAACCTTTTCGGGGTGTCCTATGTACTCCTTAGGGTCAAGATGCGCCTTGCCGGGAAATCCGCCTGCGCCTATTTCAAAGCACTGCACGCCCAATCCCGAAAGATATTCAAGCGACTCCTCCATACTCATCGACGCCAAAACCGGCGACATTACTCCAAGTTTCATTTCTTATCTCTCCTTTTTGTACAATAATGTTTTTTAATGTTTGCGGCGGAAAATCAAAAATTTATATTTTTTATATTGATTTTATCCGTCTGATATGCTATTATTATACCATAACATAACACGTTGTCAATACAATCGGCTAAAAAGGTCAATATAATTGCATAACGAAGTCAAAATAGTTATATTTTTCATTATATTGACATTTGGAGGAATAAATATGAGAACCGAAATTGTACAATCATCACTGAGAAATTCTCCTATATTTGTGCGCCAAAGCAAAGAAAACCTTCTAAGCCCGCAAGCATTTTTTGAAAAGGGCTTTATAATATGTAATATGCATATCCATGACGAAACCGAGGTGATCACCGTTCTTAACGGAACAATGCGTCTTATTGCCGCAGGCGAAGAATACCTTGTACATTCCGGAGAATCGGTGTTCATAGGAGGGCGTGTTCCGCACCAGACGGAAATCGCCGAGAACGGTACTTTTGCTCATGAATTTATACAGTTTATGCCCGATATGCTGAATAACAACTATCTTTCCGGTTCGGTCAACTACCTGTACAGATTTTTAAATCTTACCGATGTGTATGTATTTAAAAACGGTCTGCCAATCACCGATGAAGTCAGCGCTTGCCTGAGAGCAATACACAGAGAATACGAATCAAAAAAACCGGCATACGAAACATATATACTCGGAAATCTTCAGCTTTTTTTGGGCTGTATGTACCGCAACGGCATACTCAACAATCCCGACAACGTATTTGACAAGCACGAAATAGAAAAAATACTGCCGATTTTAAAATTCGTAAACGAGAATTATGCGGAAAGCATATCTCTTGATTACGCAAGCGATATGCTCAACCTTAACCGCGACTATTTCTGCCGTCTTTTCAAAAAGATAACGACCATGACTTTCACGGACTATCTTAATTTTGTGCGCGTATGCCACAGTGAAAAGCTTCTGACCTTTTCGGACAAAAGCATTTCGGAAATATCGCTTGATACCGGCTTTGCATCGGTATCGTACTTTAACCGCGTATTTAAAAAGCTTAAATCCGTCACTCCGTCGGAATACAGGCGCTCCAAATATATGAAAAAGCGCTGAAAATGTCCTTGACAAACCGTGCCGTATACGGTATAATGTGTAGTAATTAACACAAGGAGAAATTTGATGAGCGAAAGCGACGAAGGCGGCAGCGTCGATAATTGTTTATTTTACATTAAAAATAACTGCAGGGCATATGTTTTTTGCGTGCCCTGCCGTGTTTTGCGGCATAGCATGCGTCTTTGACGTGCGGCTATGCTTTTTAAATACAAAAATTAAGGAGGTTACCTTTTGGATAACATAATAATATGGCAAATCATTCTGCAGATTGTGCTGATTGCACTCAATGCAGTGTTTGCCGCCGCCGAAATAGCGGTCATTGCATTAAACGATACAAAGCTTGAAAAGCTTTCCAAGGACGGGGATAAGCGTGCGGTAAAGCTTATATCGCTTACAAGCCGTCCGGCAAGATTTCTTGCCACAATACAGGTTGCAATAACACTTTCGGGATTTTTGGGAAGTGCTTTTGCCGCCGATAATTTCTCGGGAATACTGACAGATGCGGTTATGAAAATCGCACCGTCTTTTTCCGAAAAAACGGTTGACGCCGTTTCGGTTATTGTTATAACAATAATACTGTCATACTTTACGCTTATATTCGGCGAGCTTGTTCCAAAGCGGCTTGCGATGAAAAACTCCGAAAAGCTGGCGCTCGGGCTTTCTTCGGGAATATATATAATATCAAAAATATTTGCACCGCTTGTTTCGCTGCTTACCGCATCGACGAACGGAATACTGC
>CAKSPN010000172.1 GCA_934481375.1 uncultured Clostridia bacterium | reverse complement strand
GCCATCTCCATGAGTCCTCGCACATTTCCGCAAGATCCCTTTCGGCTGTCCAGTTAAGCTCGTTCTTTGCTTTTGTCGGATCGGCATAACATTCCGCAATATCGCCGGGACGTCTGGGGTCTATCTGATACGGAATTTCCTTGCCGCACGCTTTTGAGAAAGCGGCGATAATATCAAGTACGCTGTAGCCGTTGCCCGTTCCGAGATTGTATATATGTACACCGGCTTTGTCACTGCAGTGTTCGATAGCCTTAAGGTGTCCCAAAGCGAGGTCGACAACGTGTATGTAATCACGAACGCCCGTGCCGTCGGGAGTGGGGTAATCGTTTCCGAACACGTGTACCTTTTCAAGCTTGCCTACTGCAACCTGTGCAACGTAGGGAAGAAGATTGTTCGGAATACCTTTCGGGTCTTCGCCCATTGTGCCGCTCTTGTGAGCGCCGATGGGGTTAAAATATCTTAAAAGTGTTACGGAAAGCTTTGGGTTTGCTTTTGAAACATCGGTAAGAATATCTTCAATCATAAGCTTTGTCGAACCGTAAGGATTGGTTGTCGAACGTGGGAAATCCTCTGTAATCGGAACGGTTTTCGGCATGCCGTATACTGTTGCCGAGGAAGAGAATACAATATTGTTGACATCGTATTTTTCCATAAGCTCCAGAAGATGAAGCGTTCCTGTGATGTTGTTGTGGTAATATTTAATAGGTATCTGTGTCGATTCTCCGACTGCCTTTAAACCGGCAAAATGAATAACCGCATCAAATTTATTTTCTTTAAATACTTTCTCCGTACCCTCGTAGTCGAGCAAATCAACCTCATAGAACGGGAAATCCTTGCCTGTAATCTTTTTTACGGCGTCAAGGCTTTTTGTGCTGGCATTGTAGAGATTGTCGAGAACGGCTATCTCGTATCCTGCATTTAAAAGTTCAACGCAGGTATGGCTGCCTATGTATCCTGCACCGCCTGTAACTAAAATTTTCATAATTAATGCTTCCTTTCCGTAACCATATTACATACATTGAGTATGTCTGTACATATTATACCACAGTTTTTCGGAAAATCAAGAATTTTTAAAAATTTCTCTTGACAAAATGAAAAGGTTCGTGTATAATACATTACAGAATAGATGAGACGAGAACAGAATAGACGAGGAAATGATAACGATTATTATAGCCTTTTGAATGTTTCTGTTCAAAAGGATTTTTCTTTTATACGGCAAAATCCTTAATCTATGAGAAGTTTTTTAAAAGAGAAAGGAAAGAGGAAAAATGAAAACAAGAAAGATTTTGGCAATTATGGCATCGGCGGCAATTTTGGCGGTAACGGCAGGCTGCGGACAGCAGGGAACGACACAGCAGGCTTCGGGAAACAGCGGCAAGGTTTACGAGGTGGGAGTTCTGCAGTATGCGGATCACCCGTCGCTTGATAACTGCCGTGAAGGCTTTATTGAAGGACTTAAAGCGGAAGGCTTTGAGGAAGGTAAAAACCTGAAGATAGATACGCAATCGGCAAAAGCGGACGATGCGACAAATACTCAGATTGCTCAGAAGTTTGCGGCAGACGGACTGGATTTGGTTTGCGGTATCGCAACTCCGTCGGCACAGGCATTGTACAATTCCTGCTATGAAAGCGGAATACCGGTAGTTTTCAATGCGGTTTCGGACCCTGTAGCTGCAAATCTTGCAAAGAGCAAAACAGAGGCAATGGACGGAATCTCGGGCGTATCGGACGAACTCCCCGTTGAGGCACAGCTTAAGCTCATAAGAGAAATGCTCCCCGACGCAAAGAAGATAGGTATACTTTATACAACAAGCGAAGCGAATTCTGTTTCCACAATAAAGACTTACGAAGAAAAAGTCGGCGAATACGGCTTTGAACTTGTAACCAAAGGCGTTGCCAATGCGGCTGAAATACCCCAGGCGGCAGAGGCTGTTGCCGGACAGGTTGACTGTATAACAAACCTTACGGATAATACGGTTGTCGATAACCTTAACGTAGTGCTTGAAAAAGCAACGGCGCATAATATCCCCGTGTTCGGCTCTGAGGAGGAACAGGTAGGAAACGGTTGTCTTGCATCTGCCGGAATAGATTATATAGAGCTCGGCAAAAAAGCGGGCGTGATTGCGGCAAAGGTATTAAAGGGCGAGAAGATTTCTTCAATTCCTTATGAAACAATGACCGAAAGCAAGATAACGATTAATCCGTCGGCGGCAGAAAAGGTTTCTGTTAAAATACCTCAGTCTATTACAGACAGAGCGGAAGTAAAGGAAAGCTAATGAATCAGATTATAACGGTACTGGAATTAGGACTAATATACGGAATAATGGCGCTGGGCGTGTATATCACATACACAATCCTGGATTTCCCCGACTTGTCGGTTGACGGAACGTTTCCGCTGGGCATTGCGGTATGCACCGTAATGCTCCGCAGCGGACAAAATCCGTGGCTGGCACTGTTGCTTGCTGTTTTGGCAGGTGCGGCGGCAGGTGTGTTTACGGGATTTTTGCACGTCAAGCTTAAGATACGAAATCTCCTGTGCGGTATTCTTACGATGACCGCACTGTATTCCGTTAATTACAACATAGTCGGAAAGGCGTCCGAAACGCTCAATATAGGCGTAACAACTATCTTTTCACAGACAAACGCACTTTTCGGCGGAGCATTGGGAAAATACAATAAGATAGTTGACATAATTGTTATTGCGATTGCCGCAAAGCTTCTGCTTGATTGGTATCTGCGCACAAAGTCGGGATTTTTATTGCGCTCGGCAGGCGATAATGAGTCGCTTGTCGTAACTCTCGGAAAAAACCCCGGAACGGTGAAGATAATAGGTCTTGCCGTTTCAAATGCGTTGGTTGCACTTTCGGGTGCGCTATACTGTCAGTACATACGCTCGTTCAATGTGGGCTCGGGTACGGGTACGGTTGTAATGGGGCTTGCCGCCGTTATAATAGGAACAACGGTATTTAAAAAGATAAAATTTATGAGCATAACAACAGGCGTTATTATAGGTATGATTTTGTACAAGGCTTGTATACAGATTGCGCTTATCGCAGGCATACCGTCCGCGGACAATAATCTGATAATAACGGTGCTGTTTATATTAACTCTTGTGTTAAACGAGTTTGTGCTTAATAAAAAGCGCAAGACTTCCGTTGCGGAGGTGAGAAAAGATGCTTGAACTTTCAAACATATATAAAACCTTTAATGCGGGTACGATAGACGAAAAGGTGCTTTTTTCGGATTTTAACCTCACGATTGCAGAGGGCGAGTTTGTCGGAGTGATCGGTTCGAACGGTTCGGGAAAAACAACAATGCTCAACATTGCCGCAGGCGACGTTTCGGCAGACAGCGGAAAGGTTTTGCTCGGCGGAACCGATATAACGAAAAAGAAAAATTATCAGCGTGCAAAGAACATAGGCAGAGTGTTTCAGAATCCGGCTGTCGGAACTTGTCCGTCAATGACGATATGGGAGAATATGTCGATTGCCGATAATAAGGCAAAAAGATACGGTCTTTCGAGAGGACTCAACAAACAGCGTAAGGATTTTTACCGCACACAGCTTGAACAGCTCGGAATGGGACTTGAGAACAGACTCCGCACCCTGGCGGGAGCGCTGTCGGGCGGACAAAGACAGGCGCTTGCACTTATAATGGCGACTATGCAGCGCCCGGATTTGTTACTGCTTGACGAGCATACGGCGGCGCTTGATCCGAAATCCTCTGATTTGGTTATGAATTTGACCGAGAAGATTGTGCGTGAAAAGAAAATCACAACACTTATGGTTACGCATAATCTGCGCTATGCGGTGGAATACGGCACACGTGCGGTTATGATGCACGAGGGTGGCATTATTATGGACGTTTCGGGTGAGGAAAAGAAAACGACGTCAATAAACGATTATCTGAAAATATTTAATGAAATAAGCATTGAATGCGGAAATTAAAAAGAGGTACATATGTACCTCTTTTTAATTTCTGAAATCATCGGGGCATTTTCCCGTTATTTTGCGGAATGCCTTATAAAAATTTGACGAGCTGTTAAATCCGCATTGCATTGCTATGTCAAGCTTGGTGCTGTCGGTGGTTTTTAAAAGATTTATTGCGGTTTCAACACGCTTTATCG
>CAKSPN010000171.1 GCA_934481375.1 uncultured Clostridia bacterium | reverse complement strand
ACCTTTTTAACGCCCTTTATCGCACGCAGTTTTCTGAGCAGATTAAGATATTTTGTATGGTCAATCTTCATATTGGGACACGGTTTCGGGAACAGGCATTTTCTGTCACGGCACGCTCCCGACACAAGCTGTTTTTTACACGCAGGCTCACGAAAATTTGCCGTAGGACCTCCGACATCATGGATATACCCTTTAAAGTCGGGGTGTTTTGTCATTTCCTTTGCCTCATTAACAAGCGACTCGTCACTGCGTGAGGTCACTATTCTTCCCTGATGAAACGCCAGTGCGCAGAAATTGCAGTTGCCGTAACAGCCACGGTTTGCCGCAAGCGAAAACTTGACTTCTTCGATAGCCTTTATTCCTCCGCTTTCCTCATACACGGGGTGATAATTCCGCATATACGGCAAGCTGTACACATCGTCAAGCTCCTGCGTATTCAAGGGCATTGCAGGCGGATTTTGTACTAAATATCTGTCGCCGTGCTTTTGAACAATCGTTTTTCCTATAAACGGATTTTGCTCAAGATACTGCTCGGCACAGGATTTTGCATATGCTTTTTTGCTTTCAAGGCAATCCTCATATGAGGGTATTACAACGGCATTTGTATCGGTATAATCTCCCGAAATGTAACACGTGCCGGGAACATCGGTTATTTCCTTTACCGGCACTCCGTCATTGAGCCTGTCCGCAATTTCGACTATCTGCTTTTCGCCCATGCCGTACATAAGAATATCCGCACGGCTGTCGAACAATATCGAACGCCTTATTTTATTTTCCCAGTAATCGTAATGTGCAAACCGCCTTAAACTTGCCTCCACACCGCCTATAAGTATCGGAATATTTCCGAAAACCTCTCTTATGCGGTTGCAGTAAACTATTGTCGCCCTGTCGGGTCTTTGCCCGGCTTTGTTGCCGGGTGCGTATGCGTCATCGCTGCGGCGCTTTTTGCTTACGGTATAGTGGTTTACCATACTGTCAATGTTTCCTGCGGAAACAAGCACACCGAGCCTCGGCGTACCCATACGCTTAAAATCGTCCGTACTGCGCCAATCGGGCAGTGCAGCTATGCCGACTTTGTAGCCGTGGCTTTCCAGCACACGTGAGATTATTGCATGACCAAAACTTGGGTGGTCAACGTATGCGTCACCGACAATATAGAGAAAATCGAGCCTGTCCCAGCCGCGCTTTTCCATATCCTTTTTACATATCGGCAAAAAATCTTTCTTACTCATCATCATCTGCACTGTCGAACACTCTGTCTGCATGGCTTATTAATACATCACGCGGTTTTGAGCCGTTTGCTCCCGATATTATTCCGCGTGCCTCCATCTGGTCTATAATACGTCCGGCACGTGAATATCCCACGCCGAGTCTGCGCTGTATCATTGACGTGGATATTTTCCCGAGTTCTATTGCAAGCTCTATCGCATCGGGTAAAAGCGCGTCGCCGTCCTCGTCCGTATCGGGCGTTACTCCGTTTTCGCCCGTTGCGCACCGCTCTATCTGCTCCGCCAAATCCTCGCTGTAATGCACATCGCCTATGTTCTGCTTTATAAATCCGATTATCCGCTCTATTTCATCATCGCTGACAAAAGCGCCCTGAACACGTGTTTCCGTTCTCGCACCTGTCGGATAATACAGCATATCGCCCATTCCCAAGAGCTTTTCCGCTCCGCCTTTATCGAGTATTGTTCGGCTGTCCACCTGGCTCGATACCGCAAACGCAATACGTGACGGAATATTCGCCTTGATAAGACCCGTGATTACGTCTACCGACGGACGCTGTGTCGCTATAATAAGATGTATTCCTGCGGCACGTGCCAGCTGTGCCAAGCGGCATATATAATCCTCAACCTCTTTTGCGGCAACCATCATAAGGTCGGCAAGCTCGTCTATGATTATGACAAGCTGAGGAACTTTTTCACCGCCCGTGGAGTCCATAAGCTTATTATATGATTCAAGCTTTCTCACGCCCGTTTCCTTAAACAGCTCGTATCTGCGCATCATTTCGGTGACTGCCCAGTTAAGCGCACCTGCCGCTTTTTTCGGGTCGGTAACGACGGGTATTAAAAGATGCGGTATTCCGTTATACACTTCAAGTTCAACGAACTTCGGGTCAACCATTATGAGCTTAACGTCCTCGGGAGACGCCTTGTACAAAATGCTTGTTACAATAGTGTTTATACACACACTCTTACCCGAGCCTGTTGCTCCGGCAATAAGCACATGCGGCCATTTGCCTATATCGCCGACAATAACGTTGCCGCCTATATCCTTACCCAAAGCAACAGTAAGCTTTGATTTTGCGCTGTTAAACTCGTTAGATTGCAGCATATCACGTATGGAAACACTGCTGACTTTTTTATTCGGAATTTCAACACCTACCGCAACCTTGCCCGGAACGGGCGCAACAAGCACCGTTGACACCGCAAGGTTAAGAGCCAAATCGTCCGCAAGTCCTACGATTTTGGACAGCTTTATTCCCGTATCGGGCTGAATTTCGTAACGTGTGACGGTCGGTCCCTGCGTTACCTGCAAAAGCTTTGCCTTAACGCCGAAATTATCCAGCACCGATATAAGCTTTTCGGCTGTACGGCGCATTTCGTCACGGTGGTCGGATACCGCGCTTTTGCCTTTATCAAGCAGCGAAAGCGGCGGAAATACATACTTTACAACAGGTTTTTCTATCGCTTTGTCAAGTTCTTTGTTATATTTTTTCTTTTCCGCCTCGGTTATTGTTTCCGCCTTTTCTTCCTTTTCGGTCTTTTTAGGAGCTTCCTCCTCTGCCTGTTTGGGTGCGTCTGCCTGCGGCATTGCCTCAAATACTTCGTCTATTCCGTCCGAAAAATCCTCTTGCGGTTCTTCCGCCTTAGGTTCTTCAGTTACTTCTTTCTTCTTTTTCTTCTTGGGAGCGTCTCTTAAATATTCGTTTGCGGCATCAAATATGGAATTTATTTCGGGTTTCTCCTTTTTGGGCGCTTCCTCTCTCTTTTTCACCTTATGCTCGTCATACTTGTCCTTTGTGCCGTTAGCAATCTCCTTAATCTTCTGCGCCGCTTTCTGCAAAAGCGGAACGCCCGTCAGAACACTTGTGAGGAATATGAACAGTGCCGACAGTATCATATACGACGCCGCTTTTTTAAACAGCTTCTGCGCCGCCGCCGATATTACCGCTCCGCACACACCGCCGCCCGAGGACTCATGCGCTCCCATAAAGAATGCGTCGCTTATGCTGTACTCATAGTGAAGATTTATAAGTGCGCCTATGATTATAAGCATGGAAAACGAAATTGCACTCTTGTACCAAAATCTTTTTATATCCCTTGTTTTTCCGAGATATATTTCAAGTCCTATTACCGTAACCGGCAGAAAAATTCCCGGCACTCCGAACACCGAATAAACGGCGCTCTTTACGCTGTCAATTACTATTGCACCGCTCTGACCTATGTACATAAAAACACACAGCAAAAAAGATATAACACTCAATGTTATCATATATGTGCCGATATAATTCTTTTTTGCCGTAGTTTTTTTCTTTTTTGTATTTTTTTTAACCTGTGGCATATTTTCAATACCTTTCTGACATTAGTATACTATTAAGCCTGTCGATAAAATGCTTTAAACTTAAGGTTAGCACCGCAAACGGTTTGTCAGCAGTCCTTTTTATATTTTATCACAAACCGATTGATTTTTCTATACTTTTCGAGAAATTGTAAACTTATATTAACACTTTAGTATTGTATTTATGATTTCCGTTTCGGTAAGAGTTTTCACAATTCTTCCGTTTTCATCTATCAGAAACACAATATTATACTTACCGAAATCGAACGACTTTACAATATCACGCTCCGACTCGGATATATCCGCCGCTTTTACGGCAACGTATTTTTTATTTTTGTCTTTATAGAACATCAGTTCCTTGATGTAGTCAAGATTATACTTTTCTTTCTGCGTAAAAATATTTCCGACAACAAGCGCCGAAAGCAAAAGCACAGAAAAATTAAATCGGGTGATATAAACGACATATATTCCCATTGCGGTCATAGCCATTGCGGTAAGGAACGAAACAGCCTTAAGCGCCTTAACCCCAACGCCGTTTCCGAATTTATGTATAAGGATTTTTTTAAGAATTATTCCCCCGTCAAGCGGCAGTGC
>CAKSPN010000170.1 GCA_934481375.1 uncultured Clostridia bacterium | reverse complement strand
GCTTTATCTTGTTCCATGAAAGCTCGCTGATATGAACAAGACCGTCAATACCGCCGATGTCAACAAACGCACCGAACGATGTGAGCGATTTAACAACGCCCTCGTATTTCTTGCCTACTTCAGCGTCTGCCCAGAATTTTTCTTCTTTTTCTTTTCTTGCAGCTTCGAGAAGAATTCTTACCGAGCCGATAACTCTTCTTCTTCTCTCGTCAATTTCGATTATTTTGAAGTTGACTGTTTCGCCCACAAGAGTCTGGAGGTCCTGAACAAATCTCTCCGATGCCTGGCGTGCCGGGATAAATACCTGTGAACCATCTGCCAGCGCAATTACTCCTCCCTTTACAGCCTTGATAATTTTTCCTTCAAGAACCTCACCGGATTCGTAAGCCGCTTTGATTTTGTTCCAGCTTTCCATAGCTACCAATTTCTTTCTTGATAAAACTACTTTTCCCTCACCGTCATTTACGCCTACAACGTAAACTTTGATTGTATCGCCTTCTTTTACAACATCAGACGGCTTAAGTGACGGGTCGTCTGTCAGCTGATCAGCTGCAAGCTGTCCGTTATACTTAAAGCCACCCAAATCGACGATGACTTCATTGTTACGAACCTCTACAACCGTTCCGTCAACAATGTCCCCGTTGTTGAGAGTTTTTGACGAATACTGTTCAAACAGTTCTGCAAAGCTCTCCTCATTTTTTAAATTTTCACTCATAGCCTTTACTACCTCCTCGATAATACGGTGCGGCGTTGATGCCCCTGCCGTAATACCTATTTTATTATATGTTTTTTGAGGAACTTCCTCAACAGCTTCGATATGGTAGGTTTCGGGACAATTGGCTTTTGAAATCTCAAAAAGCTTTCTTGTGTTTGAACTTTCTTTTCCGCCGATTACAATCATACAATCAACGTCTTTTGAAAGCTCGTCCGCTTCCTCCTGCCTACTTTTCGTCGCTCTACATATTGTATCAAATATCAGGGCACTTTTGCAAGTTTTTTTTGTATTTTTTACGATTTGACTAAAAATTTCTTTATTTATTGTTGTTTGTGCCACAATACATAGTGGTTTATCGTATTTTTCGGGTTCCAAAACGGCATTTTCGCCGTATAATATATCAGCGCTGTTCTCACACCAGCCGTTTATGCCGATAACTTCGGGGTGATTTTTGTCACCGATTATAATTATTTTATATCCTTTATTATAATGCTCATACACAATTTTATGTATTTTTTCAACAAAAGGACAAGTTAAGTCAATATGCGGACGTTTCTTTATCTTATCGTAAATTTCTTTTCCGACTCCGTGCGCACGTATCACAACCGTATAATCTTCGGGAATTTGTTCCGCATCGTCATATGCATATACTCCGTGACCTGCCAGATCCTCGATTACCTGTCGGTTGTGTATAAGAGCGCCGACCGTAGCAAGCTTTTCGCCGTTCTCCATTGCCTTGTATACATTATCCACCGCACGCTTTACTCCATAGCAAAAGCCTGCCGTTTTTGCAACCTTTATCATTATTCTCTGCCTTTCAAGCTGTACATTTCATCAAGAATTTTATCCGCCATTTGCTGACATTCCTCACTGCTTATACGGCGGTCGTAATACTCGTTTAAATCCACCGGTTTGCCGTAATGAATTATGATTTTGCTCATCCATCTGTATTTTCCCTCAATAAACACGGGAATAACGGGTGCTTTCGATCTCTGGGCAATCATTGCAACGCCCGGCTGCGCTTTTGATTTTTCGCCCTCTTTTACTCTGTGTCCCTCGGGGAATATAAGCATTGCTTTTCCGCTTTTCAATATCGAAAAAGCACTCCTTATCGCTCCTATATCTCCGCTTCCTCTGTGTACGGGAAATGCACCGAGAGCCGTTATCAGCTTTCCAAAAAGCGGATTTTTAAAAAGTTCCGATTTCGCCATAAACGTAAGCGGTCTCGGGCAGGAATACCCTGCCAGTACGGGATCGAGATTTGAACGGTGGTTTACCGCCAATATCATTCCGCCCTCTTTAGGTATGTTTTCCGTTCCGACTACTTTTATTCGGAAACAGAAAAACAGTATAATTTTCAACAAAACTCCCACAACACTGTAAAACATATTAATCTCCAATCTTTTTTATAAGCGCTTTTACCGCCTCCGCAGACTGTTCAAATGTCATATCGGAGGTGTCAAGAAGAACTGCGTCGGGCGCACATTTAAGCGGTGCGGTTTTTCTTTCGCTGTCGTTCTTGTCACGGTATTCTATATCGCTCTTTATTTTTTCAAAATCACAGCTTACGCCTTTTTCCGTAAGCTCCTTGTATCTTCTTTCCGCTCTTTTTTCAACAGATGCGGTAAGGAAAATTTTAACCTGCGCATTCGGAAGAACATATGAACAAATATCACGTCCGTCCATTATGACATTAGCCGTTTTTGCCATATTCTGCTGTAAGGAAACAAGCTTTTTTCTTACTTCGGGAATTACGGCAACATCTGACGCTCCGACGGAAACCTTTTCTTCACGTATTGCTTTTGACACGTCGGAACCGTTTAAGTAAATATGCTGTGCGCCATCCTCGTATTTGATTTCAATTCTTATATCGTCAAGCTTTTTTATCAGTTTGTCCGTATCGGTTTTGCAGTCTATGCCGTTTTGTATGGCGTACAGCGCAACGCTCCTGTACATCGCTCCCGTATCAATATATACATATCCCAAATCCTTTGCAACAGCCTTTGAAACACTGCTCTTGCCCGCTCCTGCGGGTCCGTCGACCGCTACGGAGATATACGTTTCCTTTGCAGTGATGTCGGGGCGCAGAACTTTTGCGCCTTTTAAGTACACATGATGTATTTCACTGTTCTTTTTTTCGGTATTAAATCTTACTATCACTCTTATGCATTTTTCAAGCGAGCCTTCGACAAACGGCGCCGCCATATCGAGGAGCGGAACGTCCGTTATGCCCATACGGCGCACCGCCGCCGCAGGGAAAGCTTTTGTCAAATCCTTTGTTACCGTAAATGTAATATCGGTTATATCCTCTGTGTTTATACCGTTTCTGTCTATTATTTCTTTTACCGTTTCCGCCGCTGCGTCCAAAATATCCTCTCTTGTGTTATTATCCGCAGTTGTCGCCCCGCGTACCGCACGTACTGTCATTTTGCACTCCCCTTTCTTTATACAGCTCTGTGTCCGAGAGCTATCGTAACATCGTTAAGATTTAAAAGACCTATTGCAAAGAACAGGCATACGCTTATGTGATCCTTGCTCCTTGCAATGCCTATTTTTCCGCCCAAGTTTAATCCGACGCAATTGTCGATTATCATCTGCAATGCTTCGTGCGCCGCACCTGCGACAGCACCCTCTTCGGCATGGCTGTCGCCTATTACGCCCTCACGCTTTGCCGCAATAACCGCACGTTCAAGTATTTTGGGAACTGCGCTTGCAAAATCACTGCCGAAATCAGCCGCAACCGTCTTTATACCCAATGCCGAATACTGTTCTTTTAATATTTTTTCTTCTTCACGTCCGTCGCTAAGCGCCATTTTAACCGCCGCTTTGCATATGTCCTTACTTCCGAATGCCATAATAAATCACTCCTCCTGTGCCGCACTCATTCCTGCAAGATAGCCTGTCGAAAACGCCGCCTGCAGATTATATCCGCCCGTATATCCGTCCACGTCTATTACCTCGCCCGCAAAATACAAGCCTTTGACTTTCTTTGACTCCATTGTGGACGGGTTTATTTCCGATACCTTTACACCGCCCGATGTCACTATCGCTTCATCAACGGGTCTGAAAGCCTTTAGCGTAAGAGAAAGGTGTTTAAGCGTATGTACAAGCCTTAAACGCTCCGTATGAGTTATCTCACACACCGCCTTATGCTCCTCAAGCTCCGCATTTTTAATAACGACAGGCACCAAAGCTTTCGGCAATAAATCGTCCAAAGCATTTACAAGGTGCTTTTTTGAATATTTTTCAAAATCACGCAAAATGCGTGCGTCAAGCGTTTCCTCGTCGAGTGCCGGTTTTAAGTCTATTTCGAGATGTCTTTCCGAATTAATGTTTTTAATATGTGATGACATCGAAAGCACCACAGGCCCCGACACTCCGAAATGGGTAAACAAGGCATTCATGTTTGTGGGCGCTTTGAGTCTGGAGGCCTACCTCATCCACATTCAC
>CAKSPN010000169.1 GCA_934481375.1 uncultured Clostridia bacterium | reverse complement strand
CCCGATAAGCTGTGGGCGGTCGATTTAAACTGCTTTATGATTATGACATACCGCTCGCTTGATTTTATGGCAAAGGAGCTTAATATAGAAAATACCGATTATTCAGAGAAAGCGGATAAGCTTGCAAAAGCGGTTGAAGAAACGCTTTGGAATGAAGAATTAAACTGCTATACGGACAGGAATTACGAAACAAATGCGCTTTCAAGCGTGCTTTCGCCGGCATCGTTTATGCCGCTGTATACGGGGATTGCGTCAAAGGAACACGCACAGGCGGCGGAGCGTATAGCAAAGGGAAAGTTCGGATACGGCATGCCTACCGTATCGTATGACAATCCCGAATACAGCGCCGATTACTGGCGCGGACCGACATGGCTCAATGTGGCATATTTTGCGGCAAAGGGACTTAAAAATTACGGCTTTGACGAAACCGCCGACAGAATAAAGGAAACAATTCTCGGCTGGGTGGATAATGACGGCGACAAGATACACGAAAATTACAATTCCGAAACGGGAGAGGGGCTTTGTGCGGAATATTTCAGCTGGAGTTCCGTATTTGTAACAGAGTTTATACTTAATTTCTGAGGGGCAAAAAGAATGGATATATCTGAAAATATGTTTTGTGTAACGGGCTGCAGTGATTATTCGATACAAAAATCCGAAAATGTTTTTAAGTTTGAAATCAAAAATCTGCAAAAAGAAGCAGTTATATCATGGGAAATACCGTTTGTCGATATGCTTTACGCATGGCACCCCACCTGCGAAACAAAACGGCTGTCCGTTCCGGGGTGTACGGAATCGATGTTTTCAATTTCGGCACCGATGTTCTGCATATATAACGGAAGAAAGGAAAACAAATATACCGTTGCACTTTCGGAAACAAGAGAGTATATAAAGCTTAACGGAACTATAGTAGAAGAAAACGGCTGTATAAAAACGGAGATTATAATACCTGTGTTCGAGTGTGATATATCATTCTCTGTTTTGATAGATACAGAATGTAAAAGCTTTGAAAAAGCAATAGACGATGTAAGGTTGTGGTGGGAGAATAAATGCGGTTTAAAGCCTATGGCGGCTACGGAAAAAGCAAGACTTCCGATGTACTCAACGTGGTACAGCTTTCATCAGAACATATCGGCAAAAGCTCTTGAGGAGGAAGCCGAGCGTGCAAAAGCAGTGGGGTTTTCAACGATTATTGTTGATGACGGTTGGCAATGCGATGACAATAACAGAGGATATGCCTATTGCGGTGATTGGGAGCCGTCTGAGAGCAAATTCCCCGATATGCGGACGCACGTGGAAAATGTACATAAAATCGGACTTAGCTATATGCTGTGGTTCAGTGTCCCGTTTGTGGGAAAGAACTCAAAGAAGTATAAAGAATTTAAAAATATGCAGCTTTATTATATGGAGGATATGGACGCCGCCGTGCTTGATCCGAGATATAAGGCAGTGCGTGAGTATCTTGTAAGCACATATAAAAATGCGCTTGTAAACTGGAATCTTGACGGATTTAAGCTTTATTTTATAGATTGCTTTATAAACCGTGATAATGTGCCGTTTAATACAAAAATGGATTGCGGGTCGGTGCAGAAAGCGGTTGATATGTTTTTATTTGAGATAAAGCAGACGCTTACAGCGATAAAGCCGGATATAATGATAGAATTTCGTCAGCGGTATATAGGTCCGTGCGTAAGGAAGTACGGAAATATATTGCGTGTGGTTGATTGTCCGAACACATATGTGTCAAACAGAATAGGGACAATCGATTTAAGGCTTATGAGCGGAGAAACAGCCGTACATTCGGATATGCTTATGTGGCATAAAGATGAGAGCGCAGAGAATGCGGCATTGCAGATTATAAATATTATATTCTCCACAATGCAGTTTTCCGTAAAGCTTGACACTATGAGTGATGAGCATAAGAAAATGCTTGCGTTCTGGATAGAGTTTATGAGTAAAAACAAGAAGCTTCTGCTTGAAACTCCGCTGTCGGCAGCCGATCCTCAGTCTTTGTACACAGCGGCAAGCGTGCATGACGATGAACAAAGCATTACTGCGGTTTATAATGCCGATAAATGCGTCAGCGTCAAAGGGGATACCGTTATAATAAACGGTACACAAGAAAGCTGTGTTATAGCCGAAACAGACAAAGATTACTGTGTCGAAGTAAAAAACTGTATGGGAGAAACGCAATACAGAAAAAATATTTGCTGCGGTATAAGCAGAATACCTGTTCCGATAGGCGGTTTGGCTGAGTTTTATGCAATAGAACTATAATTTTTGAAACATCACCTAATAGTGTAGTGTTTAGAGAAAGGAGGGAATTTGAAATGAAAAGCATTTATATGAGATTCCCTGGAGGGAGAAAAAAGGCATTAACGTTAAGCTATGATGATGCTGTTATTCAAGATAAAAAAATGATAAATCTGCTTGAAGGAAGTGGGCTGAAATGTACTTTTAATATAAATACAGGGGGGTTTGCGGCAGAAACCGATCAAAAAAATCGCAGAATGACACGCAATGATACGTTAAAGACATTTTGTGATTCAAAGCACGAAGTTGCGATTCACTCGAGAAATCATTTGTTTTTAGATAAAATTCCTCTTGAATGGGCGGCAAATGAGATTATTGAAGATCGCATTGCTGCGGAACAAATGTTTGGGAGGATTATAAAGGGTTTTGCATATCCTTTTGAAAAACCTGCTGACAGGATCAAAAGTATTCTTCGGACAGCAGGGATTGCATATGCCCGCACTACTTACTGTACAGGGAAATTTGACATTCCGGAGGATTGGCTGGAATGGAATCCGACATGCTGGCACAGTCACGGCAGACTGATTGATCTTACAGAAGATTTTTTGAAAGACAGTTCACTTCCGATGATGGATGTACCTAAGTTAATGTTTGTAGGAGGGCATAGTTACGAATTTGATATGGATAACAACTGGGATTTGCTTGAAGATTTTATAAAACGTGTATCGAGGCGTGATGACATTTGGTATGCAACCAATATGGAAATATATAATTATTCAAAAGCATATGAAAGTTTGCAATATGATTACAGGTGCAATATGTGTTATAATCCTTCCGCAATAGATGTCTTTTTGGATATAGACGGCAGGATATATGATATAAGGCCATTAGATACCGTTGTTTTTTGAGTAAACTATATAATGTAGTGCATATAAGATATAGTAAAAACTTAAAAAGTACAAAATAAAGGGCTAAATTACTTTTTCGCTGAAATTTATTCTTTAGGAAAAGTATCAAAGATATAAGTCTCAAAAGTGTCAGAAATGTTAAAGTAATATCGGATTATGCATTGATTAATTACTTTCGGTGTTTTATAATGCCAGTGAAAGGAGATGTTACAATGGATTTTAAAAATAAAACTGCCGTTGCTACGGGTGCGGCGTCGGGAATGGGGTTGCTGTTCTCTCAAAACTTTGCGGCACTCGGCGGAAATGTTGTAATGTGTGATGTAAACGAAGAGACATTGAATAGAAAGTAAGCGAAATCAACTCGAAATGTCAGGGCAAAGCCATAGGCGTAATTTGCGATGTGCGTGATTACGATCAGGTTTGCAATGCCCGTGACAAGGCGGTTGAGACGTTTGGGTCAATTGATATTTTAACAAACTTTGCCGGAGGAACGGCTGTGCGTGTATTGAAGGTTGACCCCTCTTTAGAATTTCCCGATATACCTATTGACGTATTTGATTGGGGACTTGATGTAAATTTGAAAGGACAGTTCTATTTTGCACACGCTTGTATGAAACAGATGCGTGAGCAAAAAAGCGGACTTATTGTAAACATCGGCTCGATAACGGGCAAAGAGGGCGACGGAATAGGAATGGACTATCCGACAGCAAAAAGCGGAGTGATGTACGGACTTACAAAATCACTTGCGCAGTTCGGAGCAAAATATAATGTCCGCTGTGTCTGCGTATCGCCCGGACCTGTGCTGACAAGAGCGGCAATGGCGAAAATGAAAACGCTTCTCGGCAGAGCGGCGGATCCGCAGGAGATTATAGACCTGGTTTTATTTATTGCGTCGGATAAAGGACAGTTTATAAACGGCGAAAATATTATGATTGACGGCGGAAGAAACGCAATGGGCAGGTGGAACTGAAGATGAAGCTTAATTTTCTTGCCGGGTACAGACCGA
>CAKSPN010000168.1 GCA_934481375.1 uncultured Clostridia bacterium | reverse complement strand
GATTTATATCGAGGATTTGATTTCGATAGGCACAATCGGTCTTATAAAGGCAATAAACACCTTTAAGCCGTCCAAAAATATCAAGCTTGCGACATACGCCTCACGCTGTATAGAAAACGAAATTCTTATGTATCTGAGGAAAAACTCCAATATGCGCAGTGAGGTTTCAATAGACGAGCCGCTCAACGTCGACTGGGACGGAAACGAGCTTTTGCTGTCCGACATACTCGGCACGGACAATGACGTGATTTGCAGAAACATTGAAAACGAAGTGGACAAATCGCTTTTAAAGAGCGCCTTAAAAAAGCTTAATGTCCGCGAACGGCAGATAATGGAGATGCGTTTCGGTCTGGGCAACAAAAACACCAAAACGCAAAAAGAGGTTGCGGACTTGCTGGGAATATCGCAGTCATACATATCACGGCTTGAAAAGCGGATAATATGCCGTCTGAAAAAAGAAATAGCGAAATTCAGTTAAATACATAAAATCGCCGTCATATACGTACATAGCTGTCAACAAGACAGCTTATTACAAGGAGGAAAAGTGTATGACGGGTAAAGTTGAAATATGCGGGGTAAGCACATCTAAGCTTCCCACGCTGTCAAGGAAAGAAAAGGACGAACTTTTTGTCCGCATAAAAGCCGGCGACGAGGCGGCAAGAGAAGAATTTATACACGGAAATTTAAGGCTTGTACTGAGTGTTATCAAGCGTTTCAATAACAGGGGCGAAAATGCGGACGATTTGTTTCAGGTGGGTTGTATCGGACTTATAAAGGCGATAGATAATTTCGACCTTTCGCAGAACGTGCAGTTTTCCACCTACGCCGTACCGATGATAATAGGCGAAATCCGCCGTTATCTGCGTGACAACAATTCAATAAGGGTAAGCCGTTCGCTAAAGGACATTGCTTACAAGGCACTGCACGTAAAGGAAAAGCTTATAAGCGAACATTCAAAGGAGCCGACAATCTCCGAGATAGCAAAGGAACTTGATTTGCCGAAAGAGGACGTTGTATTTGCGCTTGACGCAATCGCCGACCCGGTATCGCTGTTTGAGCCTGTGTATCATGACGGGAGCGAGGCAATTTTTGTTATGGATCAGGTGCGTGACACGAAAAACATGGACGAAAACTGGCTTGAGAATATTGCATTAAACGAAGCTTTAACGCATCTTGACGAGCGTGAAAAGCATATTCTCAATCTGCGTTTTTTTATGGGGCGCACACAAATGGAGGTTGCAAACGAAATAGGAATTTCGCAGGCGCAGGTATCAAGGCTTGAAAAAAGCGCATTAAAGCAATTGCGAAAATATATATAAATGCAAAAGCACGTGGTATGGTTGTACCACGTGCTCAGACTGCAGACAAACCTCAAACGGTTTGTCTGCTTTATTTCAGTGTACAAACAATCCCGTAACAAACGCCGCCGCACAAGCGGTTATTGCAACGGTTATGAGCGATTTGTTCATATACGCCGGCACAAATGCCGCAGCCGTTCCGACAGCGGCAGTGACAATGTTACCCGTCGAGTAAAATATGTACGGGAACGTCATTGCGCCAAGTACCGAATACGGCACATAATACAGTAAGCTTTTTATATATGCCGATTTTATTTTTCGGCGCATAAGAGTGAACGGGATCATTCGTATAAGATACGTGACAACCGCCATAGCCGCAAGATACATAAAAAATTCCTTATTCATCTTCTTCCTCCTTTTTCGGAGCTATCCATGCCATAAGCGCCGAAGTCACAAAGGCGCATATAATAATCGAAAATCCCTGCGAGATGCCTTTAAACAGCGGTATAAAGTAAAAACAGCAGCTCATCACGGAGGATATTAAAACAGTGGCAAGGACGCCCCTGTCCGTCTTTGACGGAGGGATTATTATTGCAATAAACATACTGTATATTGCAATTCCCAATGCAGAGCACACGGACGGCGGAAGAATGTGTCCGGCATATGCGCCGAGCATTGTTCCCAGCGCCCAGCCGATATACGGGAGCGTTATAAGTCCGTACATAAACCGCCTGCCTATAAGCCCGTCCTCCGACGCCGCCACAGCAAATACCTCATCGGTTATGCCGAATGAGGTTATGAGCCTGTGCAGTGTGGTAAACGTATTATCAAGCTTTTGCGTAAGCGCTATTCCCATAAGGCAATAGCGTATGTTTATAACAAACTGCGACAGAAGCATTTCTATTATAGGACCGCAGGCGGCTATTATTCCTATGCCCGCAATCTGTCCTGCCGAGGTCATATTTGTCATGGAAATCAGTATTGCCTGAAGTCCCGTTAAACCCTTGCCCATAGCCGTTATGCCGAACCCGAAAGAAACCGACAAATAGCCGAGCGCAATAGGTATCCCCTTGTTAAGTCCGTTTAAATACGAATTGTTGGATTTCATCTTTCATCACCAAGTAAACATTTTATCAGATTGCGCCCGATATGTCAACGGTGCCGAAAAAGCTTATACAAAATGATAAAACAACAGGGCGTATTCAGACTAAAATATATGAATTTTCCGATACGGTAAAAATCCACTCGCAATGCGAGTGGATTTTTTCAGAACTCCTCGTCCTCGTCTTCGTCCTCACTGCCGTTTATATCCCGATACACCATGTATTCCAACATTCTTTCTCCGGGATCGATTACTCCGTCACCGTTTATATCAAACATATCATCAAACGGACCTTCAAACATAATAAATTCCTTCTTGATAAAATATTCTTTTTCTTTGACTTTGGGGTCTTCCCTACAGTGTGTTCCTCCTTCATTTACAATAATATCACATTCAGTGTACAAAAATCCGTACACTGGCAAAAAAATTTTGAAAACTGTTTTTTAACAAATATTTTTGTCTTTTTTTCATATATATAAATCGGGCGTTCCGCTCTCATACAAGCCTTTGCTGATTTCAAATACATCTTGGTCATACACCACAAGATATATGTCCATATCATTAGCTTTAAGAAAGTCCTTTATCGCCTGTCTTGCTATCATGATCGCCTCGGATTTCGGATAGCCGAATATTCCCGATGATATAAGCGGAAATGCAATCGACTTTATTCTTTTCGATTTCGCAAGCCTGAGCGAACTTTCGTATGCACTGTAGAGCTGTTTTTCCTGAACGGCATTCCCTGCTTTGTAAATCGGACCAACTGTATGTATGACATACTTTGCTTTTAAGTTAAAGCCTTTTGTTATGACCGCCTCACCAAGACCGCAAAATCCGATTTTATCGCATGCCTCCTGCATTTTTTCTGCTCCGGCGGCATTAAATATCGCACCGCATACACCGCCTCCCTGTAAAAGTCTTGAATTTGCGGCGTTTACAATTGCATCTGTTTCCATTTGAGTTATGTCGTTTCGTACAATATAAAACGGCATTTGTATCACCTGCCTTTATTTTAATTATAGTATAGAACCCGCTTTAATTCAATCCATGAATAATATTCACACATAAAAACAGACCTCTGCATACGCAGAGGTCTGTTAAACAAAGCCAAATCAATCCTCAACTTTGATAATTTCCTTGCCGTCGTAATAACCGCAAGCTTTACAAACTTTATGAGGCATTTTAAATTCACGGCACTGGGGGCACTCCACCATATTCGGTGCAGTCAGCTTCCAGTTTGCACGTCTGCTGTTTCTTCTGGCTTTAGATACTTTATTCTTAGGTACTGCCATCGATTACACCTCCATAAAATCACTCTAATTATTATCCTTCATTAAATCGGCTAAAGCCTGCCACCTGGGGTCAATCGTTTCATGGCTGCAACCGCAGTCGCCCTCGTTGAGGTCTGCGCCGCATATTTCGCAAAGACCTTTGCAGTCGTCTTTGCATAAATACTTTCCCGAAATATTCATCAGAAAATTATTTAATATAATATCGTCAATATCGACCGTACCTCCCTCAAACAGTATGATGTCGGACTCGTCCGAAACCGTACCGTCGTCCTGAGCAAGCGCCTCGTCGATGTCAAATTCAACATCAACGTCAATATCCTTCATACAGCGAGCGCAATTGGTGTGCATAACACCCTTGCATACGGCTCTGAAAGACAGCGACTGCCCGTTATTGAAGATACTGCCTGTTACATTAACAGGCTTGTCGAAATGATACAGCTCACCCAAAAAATCCGTGTCGGGTAAAGATATTTCCTCGGAAATATCAATCTTTCCGCCCAGTTCCTTGAGTATAGATGAAACGTCAATAATCATTATTATTTCTCCGGATTTCGTGCTTTAGGATTAAT
>CAKSPN010000167.1 GCA_934481375.1 uncultured Clostridia bacterium | reverse complement strand
CCCACAAGCAGTGCCAGAACCGCCGAGCCTATCATAACAAATATCCATACGAGCATAATTGTTTTGAGTACGTTTTTTGCTACCGCTTTCGTATCGTGAATGTAAAGAATGTATTTTACGTTTCCCGATGTGCCGAGCGGAAGCCCGTAATCCATATATTCCGCCGTAATCCCGTTTGAACAGCTTTCCTTGCCGTCAAGCGCAAGCGATACGGTGGGCGTTATTTCGATTGAATTTGCATTAACGGAGGAATACAGCAAATCCGCCGTCTTTCCGTCAAGAATTGCGTATGTGCGTGTGGCGCTCATTGCAAGCTTGCCGAGATATGCGCTCATACTGTCACGTATTCCCTGTAAATTTATATCCGAGGTTTCCTGCATAACGATAGGGTCTCCCTCGGTCGGGGGAGTGGGTATAGTTATGGCGTTTGCCGCATTGTCGAGCTCCGTCCTGAGTCCGTCGTCAAGCACGGTGTTGATTGTATCGGCAAAATCGCTGTTGAAATATTTTGCCGTAAAGATAATGGCAACCGAACCCGTTATAAATTCCGCAATTATCATCGTTACTATAAACAACAGCGTTATTTTCCATCGTAAACTTCTGAACATATGTAAAAAACTCCTTATCGTAAAAGCCTGTCTGCCGACAGGCGAAAAAGCGATATATCACTTTTTTTTTAAACTGCCGTATGAAAAAATCGGAAGTTCCGTTGATTGGATTTTGAAACTTCTGATTTAAACTTGAGGTTCCCAATAACAAAGCAGACAAACCTCAAACGGTTTGTCTACAGTCTGAGATGCTGCGGCAAAGCACAGCGTCTTTTGATTATTTGTTGAAATAATAACCTACTCCGCGTTTGGTTATTATGTATTTCGGCATACTCGGATCATCTTCGATTTTCTCACGCAGACGCCGTACCGTAACGTCGACTGTTCTCACGTCTCCATAATACTCGTATCCCCATACGTTTTCCAAAAGCTTCTCACGTGAGAATATCTTTTCCGGCTGCATTGCGAGGAATTTCAAAAGCTCAAATTCACGGAGCGTAATATCTATTACCACTCCTGATTTCGTTACCTCATAGCGCTCGATGTTTATTGTAAGATCGCCCGAAGTAATCGTGTTCGGGTTTTCGGCAGCCGCAGGCGGAATAACGTCGAGTGCGCTCCGTCTGAGATTTGCCTTTACACGTGCCGTAAGTTCACGCACCGAGTACGGCTTTGTGATATAATCGTCTGCGCCGAGTTCGAGTCCGAGTACCTTGTCAACCTCGTCCTCGCGTGCGGTAAGCATTATAATCGGTACGTTTGAATGTTCACGTATCTTTTTGCAGACTTCAAATCCGTCCAGCCCCGGCAGCATTACGTCGAGGAGTATCAAATCGGGGTTTTGCTCCAGCGCCAGCTCAAGTCCCTTTACGCCGTCCAGCGCCGACAGTGTTTTATAGCCTTCCTTGTTGAATGTGAAGGTCAGAATATCATTTATGTTCTGCTCGTCCTCAATAATGAGAATAGTTCTTTCCAATGTTATAACTTCCTTTCTGAAACGAGTATGCGCTCTTACTTTACATAATTTTCATCACTATTACATATATTTTATCAGAAATTAACAAGTTTCGCAAGAGTATTTTAAAAAAATGTTGAAAATGTTGCAAAAATATTAAATAAGCATAGCAAAATCAACCAAAATGCGACTAAGATATAGACAATGTAATCGATTTGTTATATAATGTAGAATGTATAAATAGGGCTTAAAACAAAGAAAGAGGTGCGGCTATGAAACAGGATCTTCTCGGACTTAAGGATTTGACGGCAGAGGAAATCACTCACATACTTGACACGGCGGGCGAAATGAAAAAGGTCATATTGTCGCCGAATAAAAAGACAACACATCTTGCAGGCAAAACAGCGGTCAATCTGTTTTATGAAAACTCCACAAGGACAAGGCTGTCCTTTGAACTTGCGGCAAAATATATGAGCGCAAACGCCGCCAATATAACTGCGAGCGGTTCCTCGGTTCAGAAAGGCGAGTCGCTTATAGACACGGCAAGAACAATAGACGCAATGGCGGCGGACATTCTTGTTATACGCCATTCGATGAGCGGAGCGCCGCATCTTATAGCGCCGCTTGTGAATGCGTCTGTCATAAACGCAGGTGACGGTATGAACGAACACCCCACGCAGGCACTTCTGGACATGCTTACAATAAAAGAAAAAAAGGGCGGCTTTAAGGGACTTAAAGTTGCCGTGATAGGCGATGTGTATCATTCGAGAGTGGTGCGCTCGAATATATACGGACTTGCAAAGCTCGGAGCGGAGGTTTCCGTGGGCGGTCCCGCAACGCTTATGCCGCAGGGACTGGAACGCCTGGGCGTAAAGACGTTTAACACGGTGCATGAAGCGATAGTCGACGCCGACGTTATAATGGCTCTGCGTATTCAGCTGGAACGTCAGAAAAACGGTCTTTTCCCGACAATAAACGAATACAACAGATTTTTCGGCATAGACGATATGCGCCTTAAATTCGCAAAGCCGGACGTGATAGTTATGCACCCCGGACCGATAAACAGGGGAGTGGAGATAAATTCCTCCGTTGCGGACGGCGAACACAGCGTGATAAACGAACAGGTAACAAACGGCGTAGCCGTCAGAATGGCGGTTATGTACCTTTTAAGCAAGAACGAACTCAGACTGTAAGGGGGTTGGCATTATGAAGATTTTTATTAAGGGCGGTCACGTGCTTGACCCGGTAAACAATATTGACGAGGTAACAAACATTCTTGTCGAGGACGGAGTAATCTCAGAGGTCGGAAACGATCCCGATCTTGAGGGCGTTGCAATGGAGGTTATTGATGCGGAGGGAATGTATGTCGTTCCGGGACTGGTCGATATGCACTGCCATTTGCGTGATCCCGGACAGGAGTATAAAGAGGATATAGAAACAGGCACAAAAGCGGCGCTCGCAGGAGGAATTACCTCGGTTGCTTGTATGCCCAATACCGAGCCCGTTATAGATAACGAGGCGGTTATATCGTATGTAATAAACAAAGCAAAGGAATCGGGATATGTGAACGTATTCCCGATAGGCGCTGTTTCAAAAGGCTTAAACGGCACGGAGCTTGCCGAAATAGGCGCAATGAAATTTGCCGGAGCGGTTGCCGTTTCCGATGACGGACGTCCCGTATCGGACAGCGGACTTATGCGCCGTGCGCTCATATATGCCGATATGTTCGATATGCCCGTAATATCGCACTGCGAGGATACAAGCCTTTCGGGCGACGGCTGTATGAACGAGGGTGCAGTTGCAGGCATTATGGGATTGAAAGGCATAACGAGAGCCGCCGAAGAGGTAATGGCGGCAAGGGATATAATAATTGCGGAGGCGGAAAACAAGCGTGTGCATATTGCGCACGTAAGCACAAAAGGAAGCGTACAGCTTGTGCGTGAGGCAAAAAAGCGCGGCGTAAAAGTCACCTGCGAAACTTGTCCGCACTATTTCACACTTACGGAGGACGCCTGCGAGGGATACAACACAAACGCAAAAATGAACCCCCCTCTGCGCACTGCGGAGGACGTGGAGGCGATAAAAGAGGGACTCCGTGACGGAACGATAGACTGTATCGTAACCGACCACGCTCCCCACCATGCGGACGAGAAAAACTGCGAATTTGCCGCAGCAAAAAACGGAATTGTAGGCTTTGAAACTTCGCTCGGACTCGGTATAAAATATCTCGTAAAGACGGGTGTGCTGACAATGAAACAGCTTATCGAGAAAATGTCCGTCAATCCGTCGCGCATACTCGGAATAAGCAAAGGCAGTCTGTCTGTCGGCAAGTCGGCGGACATCACAATCTTCAACCCAAATCGTGAATGGACCGTAGATATAAATAAATTCAACTCAAAAAGCAAAAACTCCCCCTACAACGGTTACACCCTTTTCGGCAAGCCGGAATACGTAATAGTAGGCGGAGAGATCAGGCTAAACATGGGCGAGATAATGTAGTCGGCGGAAAATAAGCGTCGCAGCTCATCTCTCCGGCAGTCCTCGAAGTATTTATATACGTCGTCGGACTGCCGTCAAGCGACCTGCTCGCTTCTTTTCCGCCTTGCGCATAGGGAAAAGGGATAAAATAAGCGTCGCAGCTCATTTCTCTATTCACCCTCGGAGTATTTGCATACGTCGTCGGGCAAATATCGGGCGATCTGCTCGCTTCTTTTCCGCCTTGCGCATAGGGAAAAGGGATAAAATAAGCGTCGCAGCTCATTTCTCTATTCACCCT
>CAKSPN010000166.1 GCA_934481375.1 uncultured Clostridia bacterium | reverse complement strand
GAATAGTCCTGTTTCATAGCGTTTTTGGCTAACTTGTTCCATGCGTCACGATGGTTGTAGTAGACGTCCATTGCGTACCAAATTGTGTTCATCATTTCGTCCGCATTGTAGTTTGCGAATGAAAATCCCGTACCCTCGCCGGTGTATTCGTTGTACGGAATTACGGTGTCCTTAAGTCCGCCCGTTTCACGTACTATCGGGAGCGTACCGTAACGCATACTTATAAGCTGTGAAAGTCCGCACGGTTCAAATCTCGACGGCATAAGGAATGCGTCGCACGCTGCATAAATCTTGTGCGACATATCGCTTGAGAAATAAATCTGTGCCGAAACTCTGTCGGGATATTTCCATGCATAGTGGCGGAACAGATTTTCGTACTTCTCCTCGCCCGTTCCGAGCACGACTATCTGAGCGCCGCCCTCGCAAAGCTGTTCTATTTTGTATGCTACGAGGTCAAAACCCTTTTGGTCGGTAAGTCTTGAAACTATGCCGATCATCATCTTGTTTTCATCAATCGGCAGTCCCAGCTCCGCCTGAAGCTTTGTCTTGTTTACAGCCTTATCCTTAAAAGTCTTTATGCTGTAATTTTTGTACAGGCACTTATCCTTTGCCGTGTCCCAGTCCTCATACGAAATACCGTTTACTATTCCCGTAACGTCGTTACGCCTTGCCCAAAGGAGGCTGTTTAAACCCTCGCCGTATTCCTCGGTCATTATTTCCTTTGCGTAGGTTTCCGAAACGGTTGTTATCCTGTTTGCATAAACCATTCCGCCCTTTAACAGGTTTGCGTCGTTGTAATATTCAAGCTTATCCGATGTGAAATAGTAGTCGCTTATGCCCATAGCGTCCCTTATTCCGTTTATATCCCATCTTCCCTGGAATTTCAGATTATGAATTGTCATAACCGTTTTTATGCCACGATAGAACGGATTATCCGTGAATGTGTCCAAGAATACGGGCATCGGAGCCGTCTGCCAGTCATTGCAGTGGATAACGTCCGGTCTGAAACCGAGCGTCGGGAGCAATGACAGCGCCGCCTTTGAAAAGAATATAAACTTTTCGCAGTCGAGGTGGATAAAATCGTATGGCTTGTCGCCTCCGAAATAAAACTCATTATCCACAAAATAATATATACAGCCGTTATACTCCATTTCAAAAACGCCGGCATACTGCTTGCGCCATGCTATATCTACATATATATTGGATATATATTTCATTTTATCCTTATATTTTTTATCTATACTCTTGTACAGCGGCATAATAACTCTTGCGTCCACGCCTTTTTTTCTGAGCACGGACGGCAGCGAGCCTGCTACATCGCCCAAACCGCCTGTTTTCATAAACGGTGAAACCTCCGAAGATGCGAATAAAACCTTCATAATTACCTCCTTAATCTCCGCAAAGCGGCAAGCGCCGATTTGCAACGATTACTATAATAATAGTATTCCTAAAATCGGTATTTGTCAATTTAAGTCCCGAAATTTCGTACTTTTAACCACCCAGAGGGCAAAAGACTTGTTTCATATTATATATATTTTATATAAAACGGGGGCTGTGAAAACAGCCTCCGTTTCAATTATATATGCGTACCCTTTTCAATTGCCAAAGGATAGCTTGCCTGACCGATGAGCTTTCTGCCGCTTGTGATATGCACTTCCTTGTCAAATACGACATGGTCAAGCTCAACGCCCTCTTCAATCACGCTGTCCTGCATTATTATAGAATTTCTTACCACGGCATTTTTTGCAATTTTAACGCCTCTTGATAAAATGCTGTTGTAAACCTTTCCTTCTATAACGCAGCCGTCCGAAACGAAGCAGTTTTTAATTTCCGCATCGCCGTGATATTTTGTCGGACACTGATCCTTTGTTTTTGTATATACCGGACGTTCCGGATTGAACAGTTCACGGCGTATTTCCGAATTAAGGAATATCATATTGTTTGCATAGTATGACTGAATGGAGTCTATCTTGCCGAAGTATCCCGAAAATTCGTGAGCGTAGACACGCAGTCCGTCAAGCTTTTTGATTACGGCGTCCTTTACAAAATCACGGTCGCCTCTTGCACTGCATTCGTCCACAATGCTTTCGAGGAGCGCCTTTTCCATTATGTAAATATCCGCTCCCGCATAAGCTGTTTTCGGATAATACGGCTGCACCTCTATATCGGTCACGATACCATCGTCGTCTTTGTCGATAAGGGTATAGCGTGAAAGCTCTTTCTCCTCCGCTCCCGACATATCCTTGTATATTACGGTTATATCCGCCTGCGCCTCAATGTGTGCGTCAACCGCTTCGGACAAATCAATGTTGCAGATACTGTTGCCGAGCGAAAGAACAACGTACGTTTCGTCGCTTCTGCGAATAAAATCGCTTATACCGGCAAGCATACCGATATTTCCCTTTACATAGCCGTATTTCATTTTTTCAAGGCTCGGCGGCAGCACGTGCAGACCGCCGTTTTTGCGGTCAAGATCCCATGGCTTGCCCGACTTAATATGGTCCATAAGAGATGAATATTTCGATTCTGTCGCAACGCCGATTTTGGTTATGCCGGAGTTTGCCATATTCGACAGTATAAAATCTATAATTCTGTATCTTCCCGCAATCGGGAGAGCGCTGTTTGCACGTATGTCCGTTATAGGCGGTATTCTGTCCTCGTTGGTCAGAATGATACCCATTGTATCGTTTCTCATATTTAAAATCATTCCTTTCCTGCGGTGATGCGGTCAATTTTCTATTTCTACCATACTTTCAGCCGCAATTTCTTCATTTTCGCCGATAACGGCTCCGCCCTCTATAAGCACTATTCCGTTTGTACAGTATTTAGAAGCATATTTATTGTTATCCGAAGCCGGAGCGCCGATATGCGCACCCTCGCCGATAACGGCATTTGCGCCTACAACCGCTTTTTCGACTATTGCGCCTCTGCCTATCTTAACGCCGGGCATTATCACCGAATCGATAACCTTTGCGCCCTCGTTTATTACCACTCCGCCGAAAATAACCGAATGTTTCACCTGACCGTCTATAAAACAGCCCTCCGTAACGCTCGACTCCGATATTTCGGCATTGTTTCCGACATAATGCGGTGCAAGAGCCATATTTCTCGAATAGATTATCCAGCTTCTGTCGTTTATATTAAACTTGGGAGGATCGTCTATAAGATCCATATTTGCCTCCCACAGGCTCTGTATCGTTCCGACGTCTTTCCAGTAGTCGTTGAAGCAGTAGCTCATCATTTTTTCGCCGTTTTCGAGCATTTTGGGGATTATGTTCTTGCCGAAATCATTTTCGGAATTAGGGTCACGCTCGTCATCGGTGAGATATTTTTTAAGCACATCGTACTTGAATATATAAATTCCCATTGACGCAAGATTGCTCTTAGGTTCTGTCGGTTTCTCCTCAAATTCGGTTATCTCGCCCGTTTCGGGGTCGGTGTTCATTATTCCGAAGCGGCTTGCCTCCTCCCAGGGAACGGGCATAACGGCAATCGTTATTGCGGCGTCCGACTCCTTGTGAGCCTTAAGCATTTTTCCGTAATGCATTTTATATATATGGTCGCCCGACAGAATAAGTACGTTTTTCGGATTAAATCCCTCAAGAAAATCCAGGTTCTGATATATTGCATTTGCCGTACCTTTAAACCATTCTCCGCCCTTTGCGCTCTGATACGGCGGCAGTACGTATGCACCGCCGTGAGAACGGTTCAAATCCCACGGATTTCCGTTTCCTATATATGTGTTAAGCTCGAGCGGCTGATACTGTGTCAGAACTCCGACAGTATCTATTCCCGAATGTACGCAGTTTGACAAAGGAAAGTCTATAATTCTGTACTTTCCGCCGAACGGTACGGCAGGCTTTGCCACCTTTTTTGTCAAGGCTCCGAGCCTTGAGCCCGGTCCGCCCGCAAGTATCATTGCCACGCAGTCTTTTGATACCATATTACTCATCTCCTAAAAATGTTTTACTTTTCCGATATTTTCTTTAAAATCATAGTTGAGTTTGCGTCTGCAAACACACTTATGGTACAGGGCATATCGGAATACCCTTCGTTTACGGTTTTGAATTTTTTTCTGCCTATACGGCGTGTTCCGCCGTATTTGGCTGAGTTTGAATGAAGTATAACTTCATACTCACCCGGTTCGGGAACGCCTATTTTGTACACGGGTCTGTCAACGGGCGTAAAGTTATTTACAATAATTACCGTTTCATCGCCGCTCATACGCATATAGGAAAGCACCGAGCATTCGCTGTCGGCGTCGTTTATCCACTTAAAGCCGTCCCAGCTCCTGTCTATCTTCCATAATGCGGGATTTTTCAGATACAGCCTGTTCAAATCCCTTACGTATTCCTTAAGCTCCCTGTGTTTATCTATCTCAAGGATGTTCCACTCCAGACCGTCGTCATAACGCCATTC
>CAKSPN010000165.1 GCA_934481375.1 uncultured Clostridia bacterium | reverse complement strand
AGAGCCGCATATGATTGGGCGGTTGAAACGTCCATATATGTCCGCACCGATAAAAAGCGGTGCGGCGTCGGCAAAATGCTTTATGCGGCGCTGGAGGATATTTTAAAAAAACAGAATATTTTAAATGTAAATGCCTGCATTGCATATGCCGAAACGGAGGACGAATATCTTACCAACAACAGCGTGCATTTCCATGAGCATCTCGGCTATACTGAGGTCGGAAGATTTCATAAGTGCGGATATAAATTCGGCAGATGGTACGATATGGTCTGGCTTGAAAAATATATAGGAAAGCACTCGGAAAATCCCGAAAAGGTGAAATGGTTTTCGGAAATAAGCCGATGCCTGTAAAGGCACGGCTTATATTTGTATGCAAAACCGATAAAAAAGATAGGTGTTTGGGAAAAAGTGTTGATTTTTGCGGCGCAATGGTGTATACTGTAATAAACTTTAAAAGCGAGGTAGATATATCGGTGAGAATGAGAAAAAAGAAAAACTGCGCCGCAAGAATGGAGCGCTGTGCGGATATATGGATTAAAGATCCCGAAAATCATAAAGGACGCTGGGGCGAATTATTCGGAAACGATAATCCGATACATATAGAAATAGGCTGCGGAAAGGGAAGCTTTGTTGCGGGAATGGCAAAAAAATATCCCGATATAAACTTTGTTGCCGTTGAAAAGGTTGAGGATGTCATAGTAATGGCGATGGAGAAAGTTACCGAGGCGGAACTTTCAAACGTTTTGTTTGTAGACCTTGACGCAGAGCGGATTGAAGATTTCTTTGAAAAAGGCGAGGTCAGACGGATTTATCTTAATTTTTCCGACCCGTGGAAGAAGAACAAACAGGCAAAGCGCAGACTTACGCATAAGAATTTTCTCGATAAGTATAAAAATGTGCTTTGCGAGGGGGATTATATATGGTTCAAGACGGATAACAGAAATCTGTTTGAGTTTTCGCTAAATTCCTTTTGCAGTGAGAATTATAAGCTTGAAAATATAACGCTGGACTTGCATAATTCGGACTTTGAGGATAATGTCGTTACCGAATATGAACAGCGTTTTATAGACGAGGGTGCGCCGATATACAGGCTTGAGGCGGTATATCTCGGCTGGGAGGATAACAGAAAAGGTTAATCCTTTTGCGTATCGGGAGCGGTTGTCACAAACTGCACCGCCGCACCTGTCAGTGCGCATACAGCGCCTGCAATAAAGTTGACGATACTGCCGAAGCGGTCTTTAAAAATAAGGAGCGCCGCAAGGTAGACCATAAGTCCTCCCACAAGCGAGGAGGATATAATTGTATACGGGCGGTACAGCTTAACCGATGTAACGCCCAGAAGAACAGCCGCAATTATGCCGGCGGCTATTGAAACAGGTTCGGGCATACCGTTAAGAGAACATATACTGTAAATAATGAGGTAAGATACAAACCCGTTAAGGAAAAATACGCCGCCTTTGAAGAAATGAAAGGCAAGCATTGAAGCTATAAGCGCCAAGATAACCGTAACAGAGGCAACGGTGATTGTTGCCGCACCGCCCTTAAGGAGCAGTGCCTGACATGCCGCCTTGCCGAAAGCGCAGCCGACCGCACCGCCGCAAAGCACGCCTGCGCCGAGTACAACGCCACGTATTACCTTGAACCCCGCAAAGCTTTCGCATATTCCGAGAGCTATAAAAGCGGCAAGGGACAGTATATATGATATTCCTGTGAGATTAAGTAAATTCTCCATGAGCTTCCTCCGAACAGTATGTTTATATAAAGGGCAATGCCCTTAATTAGAAGTATACCACATTTTTCACTAAAAGTGAATACTTTCCGACAAAATAATTAAACACAGAGGTGACCAAAAATGAACAACAATGTAAGAAAATTAACGTATACGGCGCTTTTTACTGCGATAATATGCGTGTTGACGTACATAGTGAAGATACCGAGCGTAAACGGCTATCTTAATCTTGGCGACTGCGGCGTGTATGCGGCGGCGGTACTGGGCGGACCGTTTATAGGTGCATTTGCCGGCGGAGTAGGCTCTGCGGCGGCGGATTTAATCAGCGGTTATGCGGCATGGGCGCTGCCGACGCTTATTATTAAAGGTATAATGGGCGGCGTGGTAGGATATGCATCGAGCAAAACAAAACTTGTTTCCGTAAAGAATGTACTGTTTATGGTGCTCATGGGCATATGGATGGTTCTCGGCTATTATTTTGCGGACGTACTGGTATTCGGAGAAACACAGAGCGGATTTATTGCGGCGCTTGTTGCAATGGTGCCGAACGTTATACAGACGTCGGTCGGTATTGTAGCGGCAAACCTGCTTTTGGCGGCGCTTTCAAAGACAAAGTTTAAGTCGTTAAGATGAAGAGGAGATATAAATGAACAGTAGGCTTTCTAAGTTTGCGGATATGATAAAGGCGAGCGAAAACATAGTTTTTTTCGGCGGTGCGGGTGTTTCCACCGAAAGCGGAATAAAGGATTACCGAAGCAGTGACGGAATTTACGCCACCGTAAAGGAATACGGAATTTCGCCGGAGGAGATATTGAGCCATGACTTTCTTTTTGCCAAGCCCGAGATATTTTACGATTTTTATGCAAAATATTTTCTTGATGTGACGGCAAGACCGAACAAAGCGCATACGGCGATTGCCGAACTTGAAAGAACGGGTAAAATAAAGGCGGTCATAACGCAGAACATAGACGGACTACATCAGCTTGCAGGAAGTAAGAACGTGCTTGAACTGCACGGCACGACAAAGGAGTATTACTGCGCAAAGTGCGGCGCTCCGTTTTCGTATGAAGCCGTAAAGGAACTTGACGGCAAAGTACCGTATTGCCGTGAGTGCGGCGGACTGATACGTCCGAAAGTTACGCTTTACGGCGAAATGCTCGATACCGAGGTTGAAAGCCGTGCGGTGGGCGCAATTTCAAAAGCCGATATGCTCATAGTCGGCGGAACATCGCTTGCGGTGTATCCTGCGGCGGCATATTTGAATTATTTCGGCGGAAGATATATCGCAGTCATAAACCGTGACGAAACGTTTATGGACAATAAAGCGGACGTTGTTTTCCGTGAGAATATCGGCGAGGTTTTTGAAAACGTTATGAGCCTGTTATGATGTGAGTATCATTTTTTCCAATTCTTTGGCAGCCATGCTTAATGGATGCCCTTTTCTTTTGATAAGGCAAATATTGCGTTCGGGAATTTCTTCACGCAAATCAATTATTTTTACGTTGTCCGACGGGTGTACAAATTCTACGGGAACAAATCCTATCCCGAGGTCAGCCTCCGCCATAGGCAAAATTTGATCTGCCGTAAACGCCTCAATATCGGGAGCATACGGGAGATTGCGGCTCGCAAAAAACGCCGAATAAAATTCAAAGGATTTTGTGTCCGCACCGAGTGAAATCAGCGGATAATCCGTTAATTCCGATAAAGACACTTTCCCGTTTGTGAGAGCGGTAAATGATGGCGAACAGATTGCCGCTTCACGGATTTTTCTTATATTTGTTTCCGTAAGCGATGCGGAGCGGATTGTAGGCGTTGTCACAACGGCAAAATCCGCCGTTCCGTTTTTCAGTGCATCGATTGCCTGCGGTGTGGAGTGATTGCTTATGCGCAGACGTATACCGGGGTATAATGCACGGTATTTTTTGAGTACAGGCAAAAGCAGACAGCGCAGAGCCACCTCGCTTGCGGCAACAAAAACATTGCCGCTTTGCAGATTTTTTATTTCGGTTATTTCGGTTTCTCCGGCTTCGATATGGTTAAAAGCGATTTGTATATGCTCATACAGCCTTTTTCCCTCCTGTGTAAGCCGCATACCTCGGCTGGTACGCAGAAAAAGGGTACAGCCGAGCTGTCCTTCAAGATTTTTTATGGTGCGGGTCATATTCGGCTGATTATTGAGCAAAAGCTTTGCCGCATAAGAAATATTGCCGTATTTGGCAACGTAATAAAAAACTTTGTAGTATTCGTAATTAATATTCATAACAACCTCATATATCATATTTATATATCAATCATATGTATTATATATTTTACATATGCGTTTGAGGATATTATAATATATTCGTATTAAAAAGTCAAGCATATACAGTATATGCGAAAGAGAGGGATTTGGAATGGTATTGAGAACACTGATGTGGGCTATGCTCGATGCGGCTATGATTGCGCTTGTTGCAATTATTATCCGAAAAAGAGGAAAAATATCCGCAGCGGAAAGAACAGCCGCCGTGACTATGGGGATAGGCTTTCTGATAAGCTGTGCGGCAATCTGCATATTATCGGGGAATTATATTGAGTTTACACTGACCTTATTCGGGTTTATGCTCTCTTATGCGTCGGTTGTTTTTAGTTTTGTTTGGGAATGATAAAGAATGAAAAAAACACATACTTTTCAGGGGCAAATGTCGGATACTTTC
>CAKSPN010000164.1 GCA_934481375.1 uncultured Clostridia bacterium | reverse complement strand
TACGATAAGTGCGTCCGTTCCTTTTTCTATCTGATCTTCAATAAGTTTTCCGAATGCGTCATAGTTTGTTTTGTACCCGTCAAACGGCGTTACTATAGCAACGCCCGACCCGGTAAACAGCAATGTTTTTGGCATAAAATCAATCTCCTTCCGAATAAAATCAATCCATATAACCTTTCGCCGTCAAAAGCTCCGCAAGCAGTACCGCACCGCCGGCAGCTCCTCTTAATGTATTATGGCTCATCGAAACCATTTTGTAATCGTACTGTACAGACTCCCTCAAACGTCCGCAAGAAATTGCCATACCGCCGTCAACCTCACGAGCTGTCTTTATCTGCGGCTGATCGGGCTGATCCTTTTCCGTGAACACGTGGATAAACTGCTTTGGTGCGTGCGGAAGATTAAGCTTCTGCGGCTCGCCCGAATACTCTGCCCACATCTTCTCCATTTCTTCTACGGACGGCTTTTTAACGCCGTCTTTGAATGTGAAGAATATAGCGGCGGTGTGTCCGTTTGAAACAGGCACTCTGTACGTCTGACACTCTATCTGAAGTTCATTTGACGGAACAATTTCGCCGTTTTCTATCTTTCCGAGTATTTTATTCGGCTCAACCTCCGACTTCATTTCCTCACCGCCGATATACGGGATAAGGTTATCGACCATTTCGGGCCATGTCTTAAAGGTTTTGCCTGCGCCCGATATTGCCTGATACGTTGTTACAAGCGCATGGTCTATCGGGTATTTTTCATTTATAACAGCCAGCGCCGGCAGATACGACTGGAGCGAGCAGTTTGATTTTACAGCCACGAAACCACGCTTTGTACCGAGTCTTTTTCTCTGCGACGGGATTATCTCTATATGCTCCGGGTTTATTTCCGGGATAATCATCGGCACATCGGGAGTATGGCGGTGCGCCGAGTTGTTCGATACAACCGGGCATTCGCACTTTGCGTACTTTTCTTCGAGCGCCTTTATCTCGTCCTTTTTCATATCCACCGCACAGAATACAAAATCTACCTTTTCCGCAATTTTTTCAACGTCGCCCGTTGCGTCCATAACAACCATATCGGCTACGCTTTCGGGGATTTCCGTATCCATTGCCCACTTTGCGCCCACTGCGTCCTTATATTTCTTGCCTGCGCTTCTGGGCGATGCCGCAAGCACCTCTATCGTATACCAGGGGTGATCGTTTAAAAGAGTTATAAATCTCTGTCCGACCATACCCGTTGCGCCTATAATACCTACCTTGTAATTCTGTTTCATTTTCACAGACTCCCTTTCACCCTCCGCATATTGCGGAGTTTTTTTCTTAAAATATACGAAAAAGCAGTAGATTTGAACTACTGCTCTAATATATGCTGTATTTGCAAACATTAAAACGATAGCTCAACATCACGTTTTGTGATGACAGTTATACTGTTATTCACAGCATACCCAGCATTCTTCCCGTGCGGTCGGGAACACGCTTCGGCATTTTCCCCTTTTATCGGAGTTTCAGCGGTTTCCGCAAACCTCCGCCCGACTACTTTTGAAAAATGCGCCTCTACCTTATATATTTATAATATTAACATTATTGTGTGTATGTGTCAAGTATTATTGCAAATTTTTATTTTCTGAAATTGAAAAGTCTTATTTCTGTAATGTTTTTATGCGTAAGCGTTTAGGATAATGATTTTTCATAATACCGCCCGACGCCTTGCCCCAGCCGACGGGATAACCGTCGGCGCACACGGCGCACCAGCCGTTTTTATCCGATTTTACAACATCACCCGACAGATACGCTTTTATTTCACCGCTTTCACAGCCGAAACTTTCGATATTTTTAAAATCCTTTCCGCAAAGCGCAAGCGCAAGGGCGTGCGACGGCTCAAAGCGGTTTTTCTTTACCTCGCCCAGATGCAGTCCGCACCGCAGAACCTTTATTTTATCTATATTTATTCCGACGGGTTTTAAGTACAGATTATCGCCGAAAAATACAAAATCGCCGTCAAGCTTTGTATTTAAGAATTTTTCCTCAAACTCTTTCCAGTATTTTATGCGTTCATCGGCTTTTTGCGTTTTTTCACGCAAAGCACCGTGTTCTTCGCCGCCGTTTTTCTTAAACAATACGGCAAAATGCCCCTCGCCTTTTTGCTTATGCGGAAAAATACGGTACGTGTTTTCCGCATTTATGCCTGCTCCCGACCACTCGGTTCTGCCGCGTTCAAGCATAGAAAGCTCTGCCATCGGAACGGTTTCCATGCCGTGTTCCTCAATCATATATGCGGCGATTTTTTCGTTTTCCTCCGGCGCAAAGGTACAGGTTGAATAGACTATCATACCGTTCGGCGCAAGCATTTTTACGGCGCAGTCGAGTATGTGTTTCTGCCGAACTCCGCACGAAACGGTGTGTTCTATGCTCCATTCATCGAGCGCCTGCGGCTCTTTTCTGAACATTCCCTCGCCGCTGCACGGGGCGTCCACTATTATTTTATCGAAAAAATGCGGATATTTTTCGGCGAGCCGCTGCGGTGTTTCGTTCGTTACAACGGCGTTTCTTATGCCCATTCTCTCCACGTTTTCCGATAGTATTTCGGCACGCTTTCTTACGATTTCGTTTGCAACGATAAGTCCGCTCCCGTTAAGCTGTGCCGCCGCCTGGGTGGTTTTTCCGCCCGGTGCGGCGCACAGGTCGAGGACTTTGTCACCCTCGTTCACAGGCAGTCCCGACACGGCGCACATTGCGGACGGCTCCTGAAAATAGAACAGTCCTGCGCAGTGGAACGGGTGGTTGCCCGAAATAATCCGCTTGTCGGCGTAAAATCCCTCACCGCACCACGGCACACCGTCAAGCGCCCCCGTTTCGCCGAGGACGGCGTCCTTTGCGCCGTCCTTAAGCGTGTTTATGCGTATGCCCGAATAAACGGGCGCATTTAAGTATGCGTCAAGAAAATCCTCGTATTCTCCGCCGAGCATTTCTTTCATTCTTAATGTGAATTTTTCGGGTAATTTCATTTGTATAATTCCTTTCACGTGGTTTGGGTTGAATTTTGTCTGTGCTTATGCGAGCGCCGTGTACAACGGTACACAAGCGAGCGCAAATGTGCGTATCCGTGCAATTTTAACAGGTCTTGCGGTATATGCGATAAGCGATAACATATATTATCAGGTATAGACAGCATATGTAACCGCATAAGGCGGCGTATTCTTTGTAACCCATAAACTGCAGTACGAGAACCGCCGCCGCAAGTATGATACAGCCTGCATAAAACGCCGTTCCCTGCGCCTTGCGTGCAAGATAGAGATTGCGCTCATCATTGTTTTCGACCGTTACCTTTTGGGCATATCGCGGGCTTGTTTCATATCGTATTTGCCTATACAATCTTACTGCGCCCACGCCGACAAGCGCACCGCCGTATCCCGCAAAAAAATTATCAAGCTTTCCGAGCGCTGCTATTGCAAACAGCACTGCCCCCAGTGCAATAATTAAAATACTGACTGCTATTTTTACCTTTTTCATATTTCTCACTCCTAATCTTCAAATATAAATACATCTTCAATTTTTTGTCCGAACAGCTGCGCCGTCTTGTGCGCAAGATATATTGACGGATTGTACTTGCCGTTTTCGAGCGATATTATCGTCTGCCTTGAAACGCCCAGCTGTTCCGCCAGTTCCTGCTGTGTCAGACCAGCTTCTTTCCGAAGCTGAGGTATTTTCGTTTCCATAGCTTCCTCCTTAAGATATGTAAAGTCGACTTTACATATAATATACCACACCTCAACAAGAATGTCAAGCGTGCTTTACACTTTTTTTGAGCTTTTTAAAATTATTGTCATTTTGTCGGCTGGGTACGGCAAAAATAAACGGGATTTGTGCAAAAAGAAGAAATTATCAAAAAAATAACAAATAGACTTGTATATTTCTTTCCTTTGAGTTAAAATATAGTTAATTGGGCTTGTCCCGGTAAAAAAAATATATATATTTTTCAGGAGGAATTTAAAATGGCAGTTAAAGTTGCGATTAACGGTTTCGGACGTATCGGACGTTTGGCTTTCAGACAGATGTTCGGTGCAGAGGGTTATGACGTAGTGGCTATAAACGATTTGACAAAGCCTTCAATGCTTGCTCAGCTTCTTAAGTATGACACGGCACAGGGCGGTTACTGCGGTAAAATAGGCGAAGGACTTCACACAGTTACGGCTGATGATGAAGCTAACACAATCACTGTAGACGGTAAGACTCTTACAATTTACAAAGAGGCTGACGCTTCAAATCTTCCCTGGGGAGAAATCGGCGTTGACGTTGTTCTCGAGTGCACAGGTTTCTACTGCTCAAAGGAAAAGTCAATGGCTCACATCAATGCAGGCGCTAAGAAAGTTGTTATCTCAGCTCCGGCAGGCAAAGACCTTAAGACTATCGTTTACTCGGTAAACGAAAAGACTCTTACAGCTGACGATCAGATCATTTCAGCTGCTTCTTGTACAACAAACTGTCTTGCTCCTATGGCAGACGCACTTAACAAGTACGCTCCCATTCAGTCAGGT
>CAKSPN010000163.1 GCA_934481375.1 uncultured Clostridia bacterium | reverse complement strand
TACGGCTCACAGAGCGCACTGCTCAAATGTCGGCGTAACTCAGTATCTTAAGCCGGCAGCAGCAGGCTACCTTATCGAAAAGGAAATAAAGTTCCTCGGCAATGCAGTAAATAACCCCGTAAGACCGCTCGTTGCAATACTCGGCGGTTCAAAGGTATCGTCAAAAATATCCGTTATAGAAAACCTTCTTAAGAAGGTGGACAAGCTTATCATAGGCGGCGGTATGGCGTATACGTTTATGGCGGCACAGGGCAAAGGTACGGGAACATCGCTTCTCGAGCCGGATTTCATCGACTATGCAAAGAAAATGCTTGACGAAGCGGGCGACAAGCTTGTTCTTCCGATAGATACCGTTGTTGCAAAGGAATTTTCAAACGATTCCGAATCAAAGATTGCCGAAAACGGAATTGAAGACGGCTGGATGGGACTTGACATCGGACCGAAATCCGTTGCATTGTTCACAGACGTATTAAAGGACGCAAAAACAGTTGTATGGAACGGACCTATGGGCGTATTTGAAATGCCGAACTTCGCAAAAGGCACAAATGCAATCGCACAGGTGCTTGCAGACCTTGACGCTACAACAATCATAGGCGGCGGCGACAGCGTAGCGGCGGTAAACAAGGCAGGACTCGGCAGCAAGATGAGCCATATCTCAACAGGCGGCGGTGCGTCAATGGAATTCCTCGAAGGCAAGGAACTTCCCGGTATTGCGGCTCTTACAGATAAGTAATAAACGGCGCATTTTAAAAAATAAAAATCGGAGGAACATTAAAATGGGAAAATATATTATTGCGGGAAACTGGAAGATGAATAAACTTCCGTCGGAAACATATGATTTTGTAAAAGAAGTCGTTGAGGCTACAAAGGACGCATCATGCGAAGTTGTTTGCTGTACTCCTTACGTGTGCCTTGCTCCGGCTGTTGAAGCGGCAAAGGGTACTCACGTAAAAATCGGTGCCGAAAATCTTCATTTTGAGGACAAGGGCGCATTCACGGGCGAAGTAAGCGCAGATATGCTTGCAGACCTCGGCGTTCAGTACGTTATAATCGGTCACAGCGAAAGACGTGAATATAACAACGAAACAGACGAAACAGTTAATTTAAAGGCAAAGAAAGCTCTTTCAAAGGGCATAATTCCTATCGTTTGCTGCGGCGAAAGCCTTGAACAGAGAGAAGCAGGCATTACGCTTGACTGGATTGCAATTCAGATAAAGAAAGCGTTTGCAGGCATTTCGGCAGAAGATGCCGCAAAGGTTGTTGTTGCATATGAGCCTATCTGGGCAATCGGAACGGGTAAAACCGCATCGGACGATCAGGCAGAGGAAGTATGCGGCGGAATAAGAAAAATCCTCGCAGGACTTTATGACGAAAAGACAGCCGCAGCCATCACAATCCAGTACGGCGGAAGTATGAATGCCGGAAACTGTGCGGGACTTCTTGCAAAGCCGAATATCGACGGCGGACTTATCGGCGGCGCATCGCTGAAAGCACCGGATTTCGCAACAATCACAAAAGCGGCTGAATAAGGCACAGAAAGGACTAATTACAATGGCAAAAAAACCAATTGCCCTTATTATAATGGACGGCTACGGTCTTAACAAAACGACCGAGGGAAACGCCATAGCGGCGGCGAAAAAGCCTAATTTGGACAAATATTTCGCACAGTATCCCAATACACAGCTTCAGGCGAGCGGACTTGCGGTGGGACTTCCCGACGGACAGATGGGAAACAGCGAGGTCGGTCATACCAATATAGGCGCCGGCAGGGTTGTTTATCAGATGCTCGTTAAAATATCAAAGGATATTGAGGACGGAAAGATTTTTGAAAACAAAGCCTTAAAGGACGCAATGCTCAAAGCAAAGGAAAACGGCAAAGCGCTGCACTTTATAGGACTTTTGTCGGACGGCGGCGTTCATTCGCATAACGAGCATCTTTACGGACTGCTCGAAATGGCAAAGAGAAACGGTCTTGAAAAGGTGTACGTACATTCTTTCCATGACGGACGTGACGTGCCCCCCACATCGGGCGTTGAGTATATGAAAGAGCTTGTGGAAAAAATGCACGAGATAGGCGTCGGCAAAGTTGCCACGCTGTGCGGACGTTTCTACGCAATGGATCGTGATAACGCATGGGACAGAGTGGAAAAAGCCTATAACGCAATGGTTAAGGGCGAGGGCGTTTCCGAGAATGACCCTGTCGAAGCGATTAAAAATTCATACGCAAACGGCGTAACGGACGAATTTATCGTTCCGACCGTTATAGATAAGGAAGGAACAATAAAAGAGGGCGACAGCGTTATAATGATAAACTTCCGCCCCGACCGTGCAAGACAGATTACACGTGCGTTTGCAGACCCCGATTTCAAGGGATTTGAGCGTAAGTATTTCCCCGTAAACTATGTGTGTATGGCGCAGTACGATGCGGAAATGCCGAACGTAACCGTTGCATATCCGCCCGAACAGCTCAAAATGACGTTCGGCGAATACATTTCGGAACAGGGTATGACTCAGCTCAGAATTGCGGAAACGCAGAAATACGCTCACGTAACGTTCTTCTTTAACGGCGGCGAGGAAAAGCAGTTTGACGGCGAGGAGAGAATACTCATAAAATCCCCCGATGTCAAAACGTTTGATTTAAAGCCGGAAATGAGCGCATACGAAGTGTGCGGCGCTGCGTGCGAAGCTATAAACGAGGATAAATTCGATGTTATAATCTTAAACTACGCAAACTGCGATATGGTCGGTCATACGGGCATATTCGATGCGGCTGTAAAAGCCGTTGAGGCAGTTGACGAGTGCGTCGGCAAGCTTGTAGATACAATTCTTGCAAAGGGCGGCAAAGCAATAATCACCGCCGACCACGGCAATGCGGACTGTATGCTTGACCCCGAAACAAAATCGGTGTTCACGGCGCATACCACAAACCCCGTTCCGATGATAGTTATCGGTCAGGGCGATGTAAAGCTTAAGCCGGGCAGACTATGCGATTTGTGTCCGACAATGCTTGAGATGATGAACCTTCCCAAGCCGGAGGAAATGACGGGCGAAAGTCTTATAGTAAAATAAATTGTAGCTGCAGCAAAACGCACGGCGCTTTGCTGCAGTTAATTTTTGGGGTGGAAAATATGTGGGATATAATTAAGAAGAAACTGCTTTCGGCAGGAAATTACGCAAAGGTGTTTGTAAGGTTTGCCGTTGTTGCGGGCGTGACGGGTATTGTCGGCGGAATAGTCGGCGGAGCGTTTCATAAAACGGTCGACTGGGCATCCGCAATGCGGACGGAACACGGGTATCTGCTGTTCTTTCTTCCGCTTGCAGGCGTTGTGATAACGTTTTTATATAGGAAAACAAATCTGAAACACGACCCGGGAACGAATTGTATAATTTCCACGGTGCGCTCGGAGGATAAAATTCCGTTCGTTATGGCGCCTTTGATATTCGTTTCGACTGCGCTTACGCATCTGTGCGGCGGATCTGCCGGCAGAGAGGGCGCCGCATTGCAACTCGGCGGCAGTATAGGCTTTGCCTCGGGCAGATTGTTTCGGCTCGACAGCAAAAATATGCCGATTGTTGTTATGTGCGGAATGAGCGCCGTGTTCTCTGCGCTGTTCGGTACGCCCGTAACAGCGGTTTTCTTCGCAATGGAGGTCATAAGCGTGGGCGTAATATATTATTCTGCGCTCGTGCCGTGCCTTGTGGCGTCATATACGGCGTTTTTCATATCGTCCCTTTACGGAAATCACCCCGTGCGGTTTGCGGTTGCATTAGTCCCCGATACAAATTTTAAAACGGTTGCCGGAGTAATGGCTTTGGGCGTGCTTTGTGCGCTTTTGAGCATTGTTTTCTGCTCGGTAATGAAATATACGGGCATATATGCTCATAAGCTTATCAAAAACGATTATTTAAGAGCCGCCATAGGCGGTGCGGCGGTTATTGCGCTTACGTATGCGGTGGGAACACGTGACTATAACGGCGCAGGTATGGATATTATAGAACGTGCAATCGGCGGCGAGGCAAATAATTTTGCGTTTGTGCTTAAAATTGTTTTTACTGCTGTAACCATAGGGTGCGGATTTAAGGGCGGCGAGATTATCCCCACGTTCTTTATAGGCGCAACTTTCGGCTGCGTCATAGGTCCGCTTTTCGGACTTCCTCCGCAGTTTTCGGCGGCAATCGGTATTGCGGCGCTGTTTGTCGGCGTGGTAAACAGTCCGATGGCTTCGCTCGTTCTTGCGATAGAGCTTTTCGGCGCACAGGGAATTTTATTGTATGCGGCGGCAATTTTTGTAAGCTATATGCTGTCGGGATATTACAGCTTGTATTCGGGTCAAAAAATGATATATTCAAAACTCTGCGCCGAGTACATTAATATCAATGCAAAATAGCATACTATATATAGAAGAAAATTTCCCAAAAAATACAACATATGTACACTAAAAAAATAATTAAAAAAGTTTGCAAAAAAGTGTTGACAAAGGGGAAAATATCTGTTAATATAAATAAGCTGTCGTTTGGGAACAGACACAATCAAACAAAAA
>CAKSPN010000162.1 GCA_934481375.1 uncultured Clostridia bacterium | reverse complement strand
ATCCCATACCTTTCCATACGTGCGCTATAAGCAGTATCGGCGGCCAATATTTCGGCTCATTGTACCACATTATCGATGAAAGCCCAAAGGTTTCACGGATTTTGTTGAACATACCGTAGTCCATATCGAGGAACGCACGGAGTGCGTACGATACGACAACCCATGACAGGAAGAACGGAAGAAGGAGCATTGTCTGGCTCGCCTTGACAACCTTGCGTGACATTTCAAAAAGCATAAGCGCAATAATTATGCAGATTGATGTTCCGACAATTATAAACACCACGTTATACAAAACCGTGTTTGCGGTTGCCCTAAGAGCGTCGTGGCTCTTTACGAGGAACTTAAAGTTTTCAAGTCCTACCCATTTACTGCCCCATATTCCGAGACTTACTTTATAGTTCTTAAACGGAATTAACAGTCCGTCCAGCGGCATATAGCAAAATACAAACAAAAACGCTATTGACGGCAGAGCCAAAATGGTCAGCGGCAGATTTGTTTTAAATGTTTTTATGCCCGACGCAAACTTGCCTCTGTCTTTTTTTTCACGTCTGCACTCTGTTGTTTTTTTCACTTATATCCCTCCGTTATTTCTTATTGGCTTTCCATTCTGAATACTGGCGGTTAGCCTCCTCGATTATCTTGTCTATACCGTTCTGTTCAAGCTTTGCGTAAGCTTCCGCAAGATATGCGTCAACATCTGCAACGGAACCGACATTCAGGTTTGCTCCGTACTCCTTAACCGTTGATGCAACAGCTGCACATTCAGCCTTTACAGATGATGAGTCGAAATAGAAACCGAGTGTTGATGAAACCTCTGCCTTTTTGTTTTCCTCCTGCATCTTTTCAAGAGCTTCTTTTCTGTTCCAGCTTGAATCCCACTGATCCCAAAGCGGTCCGAGGTAGTTGTGCCAGATTGCCCACTTCTGATTTTTACCCGAATTGGGAATAATCGACTTCATATCGGGAGTGCTTCTTTCCTCGTCTATAACATAGTCCGTACCCTCGATACCGTAAGCAAGCAGGTTTGACAAATCGGGGTCTTTCCATACAAGGTTAAGAACCTGCAAAGCCTCCTCGGGGTGCTTTGAGCTTGCGCTGATTGCCGACATTGACGAAGTAACTACGCCGTTTGATATAGCCGAGTTGCCTTCATATGCCTCAACGCAGGGGAAGCCGTAGTATGAGGTTGACTTTTCACCGTTCTCGGTATAGGCGCCCGTTGTCTTTAAAACCGCATATTTGCCTGTTTTTGCGTCTGACATATACTCTGTTCTTGTAGCGGCATCCAGCGGAATATAGCCTTTTTTATAAAATTCGCTGAGCTTTCTCCATTTTTCCACACGCTCGGGTATCTTCATTGCGTTTACGAACTTCTGATCCTTTTCCGAGAAATCAAGTCCCTTAATCTGGTCGTCCGTATAGTTTTCATCAATATAAGTTGAAACTCCGCCTCCTGCGGTCTGAAGCATCGGGGTTATTCCCGGCTCGTTTTCCTTAATCAGCTTAAGGTACGGCTCAAGATCGGAAAGAGTCTTTACGTTCTTATAGTCGAAATTGTATTTATCAACCAAATCCTTTTTAAATACCATTGCCGAAGATGATGACATAGGCGCCTGGCTCGGGATTGCGTAAATTTTGCCGTCAATCGTAACAGCGTCCCAAACTCTGTCATCGCTCTTTTTGAGAATATCGGGAGCATACTTTTCAAGCATTTTCTTATCCATCGGAACGAAAGCGTCTCTTCTTACGTTATCGATAAACTTGTTTGTCCAGCTTGATGTGAAGCAGATGTCAAACTCCTCGCCCGAGTTAATCATTACGTTCATCTTATCTTCCCATGCGGCATTATCGAGGAAGTGGAACTTAACCTTAACGCCTATTTCCTTTTCAAACTTCTCGTTTGCAAGCGATTCGATTTCCTCCTGATGCTCCATTGTGTCGACTGACTTAATCATATACCAATGAATTATCGGTTCTTCGGCTGATTTTTTTCCGCAGCCGCTAAGCGGTGTAACGGCGCATGCCGCAGCAAGTGCAAGTAAGCATACTCTTTTCAACATTTTTTTCGTTTTCATTTCTTCATTTCCTTTCTTTTTTGCATTTTAATTTTTTAAATAATCCTTAAGCTTTGTCCCGTTCGGACAGGTAACAAAGCAATTATTTACCCGTATCAATATACAATCATAATTCTCGGCTCTGCCCAGTCCGAATATACCAGAACGTAATTTGCGTCCGAGCCGAAATCCTTTGCGTCGTAAACGGCACTGCTGCTTATGCTTTCAAGCTTGCCGCCGTCACGGCCCTCCTCGTACTTGTATATTCTGAAACTTTTCACGTTCCAGTTCTCTGTCACACTGCCGGTATTGATTGATAAAATGGATTTATAGTTTGTTTCTACCTTACCGTAAACCATTCTGTCCTTATCGTTGATTGATGCAGCGGTCGGGTTAGCCGCACCCTTATATCGGTCTGCCGCCGCCTCGCTCGCATCTACGACAAGCTTAATCGTATCGAGCTTATCATTTCCCGTTCTGCTGAATGCGACAAAGTCACCCGTGCTTATTTCGTAAGTGTTTGTATCCTCGGAATTGATTGAGGGTGCGCTCTTGACTTTCTCGGGCTTATCGGTGTAAATCTCGTAAGTTCTGTTCCATGAGGTCAAAGTCAGTTTTGTACGTACTTCTCCGTAAGACTCGTCATATTCCTCTGTCACGTCTCTGACTGCCGCATAAACCATAGACGCACTCACGCCTGCGCTCGTTATAACAACGTCCGCAATCACGTCCGCCTCCGATGTGGAATAAGCGTCAAAGGTGTAGGTCGTTGTATTCGACAGCGAGCTGCTGCCGCCCACTCTGAAATCCTCATCATTTGCGTTTGCATAATCCGCCGGTATCGAGAACACCTTTGTCGAGTCCGAAAGATTAAGCTTTCCGTTAAACGTTGCCAGTGTTCCGTAATACATCGCACTGCCCTTGTATATACGTCTCATACTCGACGCCGTCTCTCCGCTCGGAACGGGAACTGACAAGGGATCGTCCACGGGATCCGTCGCTTTGATGTTATACGCCGTATCTATTGCCGAAACCTTACCCTGCGCATTTACCGTGTAGAAAATCGGCTGTGCCGGGATTTCGCTTCCTCCCTTGCACAAAATGGTTTTGAGAGCGGCGGCTGTTTTTCTGCCCTCTCCGTCAACGGATACCTTATCGGTACCGTCAATTCTTACCATTTCGCCGTCCTCACTGAAAATCTTAAATATAAGATTTTCAGCATCGCCTTTCGGCTCGTATGCTCCCAATAAAATGCCCAGCTTTGTTCCGCTCGGATTACCCGATATGAATGCGGCGGCTTTATTGTCGCTTGAGATATATACAACTCCGTTTTTGCCTGCTTCGGGTGTATCGCCGATGAAATTGTTTATCATTTCGTAAGACGCATCGCCCACCGATATAATTGTCTTACTGCCCTCACGGCGGACCTTGCTTATTTTGCCCTTAGCCTTGTTTGCGGACACCTCCGCAAGGACAACCTCTCCGTCGGCACTTTCCAGAATTTTTAAGATACTGTATTCCGAAAGCTCCGTATAATCCTTATCCTTGCCGTTTTCGTCCTTTATTTCGACAATTTCCGCTTTTTCCAAGTCCAGGCTGTCGCCGTCATATTTCGCATAAACGCTTTCCTTTGACGTATCCACTCTGTTTACCATCATATAACGATAGCTGTAAACCTTTACGGTTTCGTAAACCTCGTCTTTGTCGGCGTCGATAAGCTCGATATATCCGTTTTTCGGAACCATTTCCGAGCTGTCGAAATTTGATTTCGCCTTGTTGTTGTAAATAAAATTAAACTTTGAATTGATTTTTGCGGTTTTTGTTTTGTTATTTTCATCATATTTATATGAAAAATTGCCGTATTCCGCATCGTCTGCGTCAAGCGTCAGTATGTTATTGTACTTGTCACGGTTTTCGATATGCACAATCTCGTCATCGCTGTTTACGTATGCCTTAACCTTACAGCCGATAAGATTTTTTGTATCACAGTCCGTCTGATAGAGAACGCCGTCAATCGCAACGGCTTTGTCATAAACTGACTTTGACTCATCAAGTGCCGTATAAATATTGCGTGTTACAATGCCTTTGATTGTGTTTATCTTAAAAATGCTGTTTAAAATGTTTGTATCGGGTTCGATTTTATAGCTTTTTCTGCCGTAATCGTCAAACGACACGAGCATCATATCCGTTTTAAGCGACTCCACAAGCATTTTGGCAAAGCCGAAATGGTTAATGGGGTAGCTGTTGTAGCCTACGCTCGACGATACAATGTCAAGCTTGGTTGCCTGGCGCAGATACCCCTGCGGATAACCTCCGTCCTCCTCGGCAAGGAACCCGTAGCCGAGCATGGAAACGACTATTTTTGACGCCTCCTCGTACAGGACGTTATCGTTCGGGCGGAACATTCCGCCGTCTCCGTTTACAATTCCCCTCTGCGTTGCTGCTATGATGTATCCGTATTCGGGAGTTTCCTCCGATATATCGGAATACGGCGATTCACTGCTGACGTCTGCCG
>CAKSPN010000161.1 GCA_934481375.1 uncultured Clostridia bacterium | reverse complement strand
AAGCTCGGAGCGAACGGCGAAAATGAGCTGTACGGCGCAGGAGTATCGTATTGCGCAACGTGTGACGGGGCGTTTTTTAAAGAAAAGGACACCGCCGTAATCGGCGGAGGAAGTACGGCGTTTGAGGACGCAATATATCTTTCAAGGCTTTGCGGACAGGTGTATCTGATAAACCGCTCAAAGCGTTTTCGTGCGGCAAAAACGCTTGTGGACAGCGCAGAAAAAACTCCGAATATAAAAATAATTACGGATACCGTTGCGGAAAGTTTCAACGGTGAGGGAAAGCTTGAAAGCATTAGCATAAGAAATACCGAAACGCTGGACAAAGAAAAGCTCAACGTATCGGGAGCGATTGTAGCCGTGGGAGCGGAGCCGGAGTCGGCTTTGGCAAAGGCGTGCGGAATTGCAACGGACGAAAACGGTTTTATAAAAACAGATGAATATATGCGGACGGACAAAATCGGCTTTTTTGCGGCGGGCGATGTGCGAACAACGCCGCTCAGGCAGGTTATCACTGCCGCCGCCGACGGAGCGGTTGCGGCAGTGGGCGCCGTAAACTATATCAATTCCGAATTTTGAACGGACGATTTTCTGAAAGCGCACGGCGAAACGCCCGTGTGCTTTTTGAATATACGGCTGAAATAGAGCGAATCCTTAAAGCCGAGCGTCTGCGCTATTTCGCCGACATTCATTGAGGTATCGGAAAGCAGACGGCACGCCGCATGCATTTTTATCTCCATTCGGCGCTGTATCGGCGGCTTTCCCGTATATTCTTTAAACAGCGCCATAAAATAATATCTGTCGATACAGCACATACGTGCGTATTCGTCCACGGTTGACATATCGCTTAAACAGCTGTTCATTTTTTCTATTGCAGGCATAAGCTTTTGGTATCTTGCGGGTGCGGCAGTGCCGTCGGTAAGTGCGCCGTACTGTGCAAGCTCGGCTATTATTTCCGTGAGATATGCATTGCAAAACAGCTCATATCCGCTTTGTTTAAGCTGTATTTGGTGCATTATCTTGCGTATATTTTCAAAAAACAGCGCGCTTTTGCCCGTATTAACGCACCTTTTATCCCGCATTCCGCTTGATTTGAGCATTTTTTCAATGCCTGTTCCCGTAAAATGTATCCAGTACATTTCCGAATTGTATTCGGAAAACACGGTGTATATCTGCTCCTCGTGCGGTTTGTACAGCAGTACATCGCCTTGGCGCAATCTGTGACGGACTCCGTTTATAATATATTCGCCCTCTCCGCTTTTTAAGTGTATCAGCTGATAATCCGTTCTGCCGTTTGGACGGCAGGTTTTTATGTCAATATCCGTCACGTGATAAAAACCGCAATTATTTACAGCTATGTATTCGGCACTTGTTTTGTCCGAAGATATTGTATTTATTGCATTAATCATTTCCACAATAACCACCTCCGATAAAATTATTATATAACAAAAACACACTTTTGTCCATAAAAATCTCAATAATGTCTATAGCCGAAACGTGTGCGGTGTGATAATATGAAGAAAAAGAAGCGGAGGGAACTTTTATGCGTGAGAAAAATTCACTTGACGAGAGCTGGCAGTTCCACAAGGGCGATGTAGAGGTAAGCTATCCGAAAACAAAAGGACTTGTATATATGCAGTCAAAGACGGAGCATGCTATGTGGGGAGCGGCGTCGTATAATTATGACGATGCGACCGACCCGTACACAGGCTCTATGACGGACCGCTGGGATACCGTGGATTTGCCGCATGATTATATAATATCGCAGACGCCGGATCAAAACGAGAACAATACCCTGGGATTTTTCAAGTACGAAAACGCATGGTACAGAAAGCATTTTGATTTGAGCGAAGCGGATAAAAACAGGCGCATTACCCTGTATTTTGAGGGGATAACTTCAAACTCGACGATATACGTAAACGGCTGTCTTATGAAGCATAATTTCTGCGGCTACACTTCGTTTGAGGTTGACATAACAAACGTGGCGTTCTTTGATAAGCCGAATATAATTGCCGTTTATATCGATGCTTCATCGCACGAAGGCTGGTGGTATGAGGGCGCAGGAATTTACCGCCATGTGTGGCTTGTAAAGACGGAAAAGACAGCCGTTGACTTATGGGGCGTTTACGTAAATCCCATAAAGGACGGCGATGTGTGGCGCACGGAAACGGAAACCACGGTTATAAACTGCGGCGAAACGGGCGAAGTAACGGTAAAATCCGTCATAAAAGCTCCGAACGGCAGTGAGACGGCGCAGGCAATCGGCACGGTACAGACAGTTGAATACGGAAAAGTAACGCTGAAACAGTCGGTAACGGTAAAAAATCCTCTGCTTTGGGATATTGAAAGCCCCAATCTTTACAGCATTGAAACAACGCTTGTAAAAGACGGCAAGGAGATTGACAAAGTTGTAAACAAATTCGGTTTCCGTACCATAGAATACCGTGCCGAGAGCGGATTTTACCTAAACGGCAGACACGTAAGGATAAACGGCGTGTGCTGTCATTACGACTGCGGACTTACAGGCAAGGCTGTGAGCGACAATATTGCACGGTATAAGGTACAGCTTTTAAAGGAAATGGGCGCAAACGCTTACAGGACTTCGCATTATCCCCATTCTGAGGCGACTATGGACGCACTCGATGAAACGGGATTTCTTGTGATGGACGAAGCACGCTGGTTTACGTCGACCGATGAGGGCAAGGAACAGCTTGAAATGCTTGTAAAGCGTGACCGAAACAGACCGTCGGTTATAATGTGGTCTACGGGAAACGAAGAGCCGCTCCACTGCACCGAACGGGGAAAAAAGATACACAAAGAACTTAAGGCGTGCATACGCCGATACGACAAATCACGCCCGATAACATCGGCTGTATCGAATGACGCTCACATTGCGCCCGTGCTTGACGAGTGCGATATAATCGGCGTGAATTATCAGCTTAATCATTATGAGGAAATACACCAAAAGCACCCCGACAAGGCGATATTTGCGTCCGAATGCTGTGCCACAAGCACCACAAGGGGACATTATCTTGATGACAGCAAAGAAAGGGGATATATGCGCTCCTATGACCACGATACGGACAGTTGGTTTCGCGGACGTGAGAACACATACAGCTTTCTTGACAGCAAGGAATGGATTGCCGGCGGATTTCAGTGGGCAGGTTTTGAACACAGGGGCGAGAGCGTCTGGCCGAGATTATGCTCACAGGCAGGCGCAATAGATTTATTCTTGCAAAAGAAAGACGCATTTTATCAAAATCAGTCGCTTTGGAAGAAAGAACCTGTTCTGCATATTCTTCCGCACTGGAACCACGAGGGACGTGAGGGCGAAGTGATAGATGTGTGGGCATATACAAACTGTGACGAGACAGAGCTTTTCTTAAACGGAAAAAGTCTTGGCAGAATAAAGACGGGACGCCTTAATCACGGCGAATGGAAAGTTGTTTATGAAAGCGGCACTCTCGAGGCTGTAGGATACACAGGCGGAAAAGAAGTAATACGTGATCTGGTTGAAACAACGGGCAGAGCGGTTTCGCTTAATCTGCGGCTTGACAATGAAATCGCAAAAGCGAACGGCAAAGATATTGCAATAATCACTTGCTATTGCACAGATGAAAAGGGACGCATCGTTCCCGATGCGTCGCCGTTTGTAAGCTTTAATTCAAATGATAAAGGAAACATAATCGCAACAGGCTCCGACGTGTGCGACCACACACCTGTTCCGAGCCTTGACCGCCGTATGCGTGCGGGGCTTTGCACCACCGCCGTAAAGGTGGGCAAAACCGACGGTACGCTTAAGGTATACGCTTCGGCGGAAAATCTTAAAAGCGCACGCCTTGAGATTGAGCTTAAGGCATAAGTGTGCCGTGGTCTATTATCGCTTTTGCGGAGCGTGCATATTCAGAGGGGGTCTTGCCGGTGATTTCCCTGAAGGTGCGTGAAAAATAATGCACCGAGGAAAATCCCAGCCGCTCCGCAATCTGCGAAATATTCAGATTATCTTCACGCAAAAGCTGTTTTGCAATATCTATCTTTCTGTTGCGGCAGTATCTGATTGCGCTCATCCCCGTATTTTCACGGAATATCTGCTCGACGGTTGATTTGTTGAGCATTGCCTCGGAGCATAAATCATTCATTGAGAAACTGCGGTCTATGTGCTGATCAATCCAGTTGCTCAATGTTTTAAAGCGTGCCCGCCTATCGTTTATCTGCGTGGTTGACGTGGGCGGTTTGCGGTGCAAAAATCCCTCACGGCGCAGAAAACCTATAATAAGCAACTGAACATAACAGCCTATCACTTGTTCCGACGCAAACGCCTCCGTACCGGGAGACGTTCTTTTTTTCTTTTTGAGCTGTCTGTAGGCAGGGTCGCTCAAATCATTTGTATATGCACTTTTTGCCTCACGCACTATTCCGGCAAGGAGCGACCTTTCGTAATCATTTATGTAAAAGATTTTCCCGGCAAGGCGCTGTAAGCATTTGTCGGAACAGGAAAAGGAAACGATTATCGTGTTCGGCGCAACCGAACCGTTTGCGTGAATTGAATGAAATTCGTTCGGGGAATATACGGT
>CAKSPN010000160.1 GCA_934481375.1 uncultured Clostridia bacterium | reverse complement strand
CCTATGTGCTGTACTCTCATTCCCTTAGGACCTATGCATGCACCCTGAGGATCAACGTCCGGATCGGTTGATGCAACAGCTATTTTTGTTCTTGAGCCTGCCTCGCGTGCAACGCTCTTTATTTCCACTATTCCGTCCTGAATTTCGGGAACTTCCGTTTCAAACAATTTCTTTACAAGCCCCGGATGAGTTCTCGAAAGAATTATCTGCGTGCCTTTTGTTCCATCCTTGACTTCGCTTACATAGCACTTAATCGGCTGATGTACTTCATATGTTTCTCCGTGTACCTGTTCGTTTGCCGGAAGCATCGCCTCAATTTTGCCGATGTCAACAAATACGTTTCCGCGTTCCATTCTCGAAATGGTTCCCGATACTACCTCGTTCGTTTTTTCAATGTACTCGCTGTAGATAATTCCGCGCTCCGCTTCTCTTATGCGCTGTGTTACTACCTGCTTTGCGGTCATTGCGGCAATTCTGCCGAAGTTTTTCGGCGTAACCTCTATGTTCACAACATCGCCTATCTCATAGCCGCCGCTTATTGCTTTGGCATCGTCAAGACAGATTTCCTCAAGCTCGTTCTCCACCTCGTCAACAACCGTTTTCTGTGCCATTACCTTTACGTTTCCCTTTTCACGGTCAATAGATACCTCAACGTTCTGTGCCGAGTCAAAATTCTTCTTGTACGCCGCAACAAGCGCCGCATTCAAAGCGTCTATTATAACATCGGGGCTTATGCCTTTTTCGTTGCAAAGCGCAGTAAGCGCTTCAAGTAATTCCTTATTCATTTTCCAAAATCCTCCCTTTAAAACTCAAAATGCAGTCTTATATATGCCGCATCTTTTATCGGTATAATAAGTTCTTCGCCGTCTGTGTCAATTACGGCGCTGTAGTTTTCGTATTTTTTCAAAATCCCCGAAAACTCCTTTTTGCCGTTTAACGCCTTATAAAGCTTAACGTCAACCTCACGTCCCGTATAGTACAGAAATTCACGCTCTTTTTTAAGCTGTCTGTCCGCACCCGGGGACGATACCTCAAGCGAATACTCGCCATCAATCGGATCGCATCTGTCAAGCTCCGCCTCAACGGCTCTCGAAAAGCTTTCGCAGTCGTCTATTCCGACTCCGCCTTCCTTATCTATATAAAAGCACAGCACGTTTTTTCCGTCCGTTTTCTTATACGAAACGTCAACAACGTATATGCCTGTGTTTTCGCCCACGCCCTCGCCGATCTCAAGCGCCAGAGTTTCAATCTTATTTGCCATTTGTACCTCCGTTTTTTTTATAATAAAGATGAAAGAGTGGGTTAACCCACTCTTTCGCACAAACTATAATCACCATTTACATATTATAACACAAACAATTCCATAATGCAAGCATTTTTTCAAAATTATTTTATTGCTATCATATCGCAAAACATTTCGGAATAATTATCAAGTGTAAAGCAAAAGAAAGGACGAACTTCAATGACAGATAACTATTGCAATATGACCGCAAAAGATACCGCCGCACAGCTTGGTGCGGACATAGCCGACGGACTTTCGGACAAAGAGGCGGCAAAGCGTCTTGCCGCAGACGGATACAACGAGATAACCGAAAAAAGAAAAACCTCGCTCATACGTAAATTTCTCGCACAGTTCAATGATTTTATGATAATCACACTCATCGCCGCCGCCGTTGTTTCGTACATAACCTCGCTCATAGGCGGCGACGCCGACATTACGGAACCTGCGATAATTCTCGCCATAGTTCTTTTTAACGCCGTTCTCGGAATAATTCAGGAGAGCCGTGCGGAAAGGAGTCTTGAGGCGTTAAAAAAGCTTTCCTCACCGCACGCACGTGTTATAAGGAGCGGTAAAGAGAAAAGCATACCTGCCTCGGAGGTTGTAAAAGGCGATACACTGCTCGTTTCCGCCGGCGATATTGTATGCGCCGACTGCCGTATATGCGAATGCGTCGACCTGATTGTGGACGAAGCGCCCCTTACGGGCGAGTCCGAGCCTGTGGAAAAATATGCGGATACCATATCCGCCCATGACATTCCCATAGGCGACAGAAAAAATATGCTTATGTCCTCCTCGCCCGTTATAAGCGGTCACGGCAGGGCAATAGCCGTAAAAACGGGAATGGATACCGAAGTCGGGCATATAGCATCCATGCTTTCCGAAACGGACGAGCGGGAAACTCCCCTCCAGAAAAGACTCTCCGAAACGGGCAAAACGCTCGGTATGGCAACGCTTGCGATATGCGCCGTCATCTTCATTGCCGGATTATTTATGCACCTTCCCCCTTTGGATATGTTTATGACCTCGGTATCGCTTGCGGTTGCGGCAATCCCCGAGGGTCTGCCGGCTATCGTAACAATAATGCTTGCCATAGGACTTATGCGTATGTCAAAGCGAAATGCAATCGTAAGAAATCTGCCGTCGGTTGAAACGCTCGGTTCTGCGTCTGTCATATGCACCGACAAAACAGGCACTCTTACACAAAACAAAATGCACGTCACCTCCGTATATTCAAACGACGAGCATTTTACCATGTCGCTTGCCGCACTCTGCACAAGCTCCGACAAATCGTCACGAAATCCCACCGACACGGCAATTCTCGAAAAAGCGTCAAAATCGGATATTTCAAAAGCGTCGCTTGAAATGACATACAAGCCTAATCTTGAAATTCCGTTCAATTCACGCACAAAGCTTATGGCGGTGCTTTTGACTGCGCCGTCAGGCAGCCGCACCGTTGTAAAGGGTGCTTTGGAATACATTCTTCCGAAATGCACCGGATATATGAAATCGTCAAATGCGTGCGATATGACAAACGTATTAAAAAGCCGTATCCTATCGCAGAACAAGCATATGACGGACAGCGCACTGCGTGTAATAGCCGTTGCTTACCGTGATGATGACAGAGTTACGAGTGAGATTAATTGCGAAAATCTCATATTTGCGGGACTTATAGGCATTGAAGATCCGCCACGTCCCGAGGCGGCAAGCGCCGTTTCGGTATGTAAAACCGCAGGCATACGCCCCGTTATGATTACGGGCGACCACGCAGGCACGGCGCTTTCGGTTGCAAAGCGCACGGGCATTGCGGACGAACACTCAAAGGTTATGACGGGAGAAATGCTCGATAAAATCTCAGACGCATCTCTTGCGGAGCATATAAACGAATACAGTGTGTTCGCACGTGTAACGCCGTCGCACAAGGTAAAGATAGTAAAGGCTTTTCAGAAAAACGGCGAAGTCACCGCAATGACGGGCGACGGCGTGAACGATGCGCCGGCGCTTTCAAAAGCGGACATCGGCTGCAGTATGGGCAAATCCGGCACGGACGTGGCAAAATCCGCCTCGGATATGATTCTTACGGACGATAATTTTGCCACTATAGTGAGCGCCGTAAAAGAGGGCAGAAACATATTTGCAAATATCAGAAAAGCGGTTCAGTTTCTGTTGTCCAGCAACATTGGCGAAATACTGACGGTTTTTGCCGGGCTGATGTTCGGATTTTCCGCACCGCTCACCGCCGCACAGCTTTTGTGGGTAAACCTTGTCACGGACTCACTCCCCGCAATTGCCTTGGGACTTGATCCTCCCTCGCCCGATATTATGTCGCATCCGCCGCGTGATCCCAAGAAAAGCCTTTTTGCGGACGGATTATGGTTTTCCATTATCATAGAAGGACTGATGATAGGCGCACTGTCGCTTTTGGCTTTTTCGGCAGGCACAAACATTTTCGGCTCGCTCAAATGCGGAAGAACAATGGCTTTTGCCGTACTGAGTCTCTCGGAACTGGTACACGCTTTCAATATGCGCAGTGAAAAATCGGCAATAAAGGCAGGTTTATTTAAAAATCTGTACCTTGTCGGCGCATTTGTACTCGGACTTATACTCGAAATCGCCGTTATAACAATTCCGCAGGCGGCAAAGATATTCGACGCCGTACCGCTCAATTTTATGCAGTGGCTCACTGTAATCGTTTTAAGCATTATGCCGTTATTAATCGTAGAACTGCAAAAATGGGTTACTTCGCTCGGGAGCAGAAAAAATGACGCTTAATGAATTGCGCATAGGGGAATTGGGAACGGTCACGGCTGTTGTCACGGAGGACGCAATGAAACGGCGGCTTGCGGCAATGGGAGTCGCCCCGGGCGTCTCCGTAAGGCTTTTGCGCACCGCTCCGTCGGGCGATCCTTCGGAATACAGGGTTATGGGGTACAATCTTGCACTGCGGAAGCGTGACGCAGAAAAAATAATAATCGAAAAGGACGGCGGAAGAAAATGAACGTTGCACTGGCAGGAAATCCGAACTGCGGCAAAACCACACTTTTCAATATTCTTACCGGGAGCCGATGTGAGGTCGGGAATTTTGCCGGTGTAACGGTTGAACGCAAACGCGGAGTTTGCACTTATAACGGCACAAAATTTTACATAACGGATCTGCCCGGAATATATTCTCTCTCCCCCAACAGCGCCGAGGAGATTATCGCCCGTGATTTTATCGTAAATGAAAAGCCTGACATTATCTTAAATATCACGGACGCAACAAATCTGCGCCGAAACCTGTATCTTACAACACAGCTTGCCCAAACGGGTAC
>CAKSPN010000159.1 GCA_934481375.1 uncultured Clostridia bacterium | reverse complement strand
GGCTTTTCGGAGAACGAAACCGACGAGCCGTCATACACTTCGGAAACGGGAAAACAGGGTATTATCAATCCTCCGACAGATCTTCCCGAGGGAAATGCAATTCACACTCGGGTATTGTGGATAAAAGCAAAGGACTCGCACGGCAACGAGAGTGAGGTTTCAAAGCTAACCGTTAAATATGACAGAACGTATACCGACATCATCTGCACCTCCGAGATAAAACCGGAGTATCTTTCGGGCGATAAACCTCTTATATTTTATAAAGTGGAAAACGCAGTGAGCTTTTGGTACGTGTGGGCGGAAAAGCCTGCAAATGTTTCGGATACGGCGGCATATATAGCCGATAAATATCTTGACGTTATGAAGTCACGTGCCGTTGAACGCAGAAATGTATTTGATCCCGAAACGAATAAAAATCCCGTGGCGGAGCTTAGTGAGGATACGCTTGTTGCCGTTATCAATCCCGAAGATGAAAGCTACAGCGGTGATTTCAGTACAGATGTTACCGCAAGCGAAACCTCACGTCCGATTATGTTTGTAGTCGGTGCGGAAAGAGAGGACGGAACAACGCTTATTAAGACGATTGAGCTTAATACATTTTACAGCGCCCCCAAAGCAACCGTGCGTCAGACACGTTTTTCAACAAATAACAGCATGGGACAAAGAACGGATTACATACGAAACAGCGAAAACGTCGGACTGATTTGGGCAGACGACGAGTACAAAAATCCGACCAACACGCCCGATTTGTACGGCTTTGCACAGGCGGAAATTCAGCTTGTGGGCGACCCCGTAACAAAGCTTGACCGTGTTGATACAAAAAACTGCTCCGTAGTGCTTAAAAAGGTAGTGTATAAGGACGAATGTTCCGAAACAAACATAATTTCAAGCGACAGTATAAAAGAGTGGAAGCTCGGCGAACTGAATTTCGGCAGTACAATGAGTGCGGTTTTGGATATTGACCCAAAGGACATTGACGCAAAGTATTATGAGATTGCGAAGCTTGTTGATGAGGAAAGCGGTGACGAATATACACAGAACAGGATTGTGCGCTATGAGCTTGAATGCAATATGGCATACAAGGGCGGTATAGCGGCGAAAAGCGAGCCGATAACATATTTTGCATTCAACAATACACCGTATGGTTTTATACACAGTACGCAGTATGATACGGGCAGATTTACGATGCAGTATCGCAAGCTGAATAATTACGAAAAGAAAAATGTTGAGGCAGTGTTTGACAAAAACGGAAACGATGTCACCTCCGATATACCCGCATACACGGTATCGACAACCTATCCCGAAATGTGCGGATACAGTGAATATATTTGCTTTTCGGGACCTGCGGGAGATTTTTATGACGGCGACAATTCGTATTACGATACGCCCGTGATAAATAAAGTTGACCCGAATAACACGGCAAAGCTTAAAATGCATATCGGAACAGATCCCGAAAACCTTTCGGAAACGCTTAATTTTACACCATCATACTATGAATGTCTGTCAGAGTTTTTCGATATAGGACGGTATCTTTTCGGCGATGAAAGCGAACTTCGGCAGGTGAAATTGTATTATCGGTTTGAACATTCCGAAAGGGGAACGCTTTCTCCCTTGTACGTTATGATTATCCGCAGGGATAACATTGCTCCCGTTATGGATTTTTCCGTATCGGAAACCGAGAAAAGAACAAACGAGGTTTTGGTTAAATTAAACTCCGTATCCGATACGCAGACAGCGGCGGACGGCACGGTTGTTGTCGATACAAGCGAAGCGGAACTGGTAAACAATTGGGATTTTCTGATAAGCGCATTCCGTGAGGCGACGGAAGATGATAATCTCGATGAACTCCCATATTGGGATATTGATCAAAAGTGGATTTCCGACACCGACACCTATAAATATTACGTGAGAGTTTATCCCGATAAAGACGGAATTTATCATTTTACGAGCAACGGATATATTTGCCCCCGTGCAGCAGACAATGCCCAAAACTACAACGAAGAAATAATGGTCAATGGTAAAACGGTTGAACTCACACGGAGCGAGGGAGATGATTTCCCGTGCTACTATATAAACAATGTATCAAATGCACAGCCCGAATTTGTCACAGAACCGACTTTTACCGAATACGACGGCAGATTTACGGTGAGCGCAAAAGCCGACGATACGGTTAAAAACGCATATCTGAAATTTGACACGGCTTATTCAAATCTGCTCTTTGATGATGCATCGGCAGACGGCGCACAGTATGACATTAAAAATGTACCCGGTATCGTTTCGGGCGGATTTAACGGCGAAAGCGGAGAGATAAGCGCAGAAATTTACGTTAAACACTCCGACTCCGTTCCGCTTTCAAAAGCGGTGCTTGTTATTGAGAACGATGTCGGAAACAAAACGGAATATCCGTATGATTTCAAATCGCCGATTTACGGCAAAAAAGCGGAGATTACAAACGCAAAGGAAAACGGATACCCCGTTTGGAAATACGGCGAAACGCTTGATTTCAGCACCCCCGTAAAGCTTGACGGCAAGGACGGATATGCTCTCTCGCACGGAAATCTTGCTATATACGGCGACGGAGCAGAGCAAATCACATACACCGACCTGTTCGGCGAGAGCAGAACGGAAACCGTTTATGCGGATATTTTCGGTGCGGCGTTTAATCATTCGCTGATATTTACCGCAAACGGTGCGGAAATATCGCCCAAGACGCCCGTATCGGCAGATGTGTCGGTAAAAATTGATACAAAAAACACACAAAACCTGTCCGTTGACGGCGGAAAAACGGAATATACCTTCAGCGAAAACGGAATACTGACGTATTCGCTTACAAATTCTGAACTCGGACAGACAAGAGAATTTAATATTCCGATAACGAATATTGACAAGACCGCACCCGAGGCAATTGTGAATTTCAGTGCGGAAAGCGAAACCGATGCGGAAACGGGTGCGCAAAAAATCTATTCCGTAACATATTCAATCGAGGGCTTCAGCGAGGACGGCGTAGTGCTGATACCGGCAGAGGACGGAGCGGCTCCGTCAGCCGTTACCTTTGAATACGGCTCGGCGGATAAAAAATACACTTTCCGTTTCCGTGATACGGCAGGCAATGAGGGCACTTATACCGCCGACGCATCGGATATTGCATTTGCGCAGAGAGCCGACAATAAAATAACCTCTTACCGCCTTACATATACAACGGCGGCGGAAAACGGGTTTAATACTATTGCGCAAATCGGAGCAAATGAAAAACTAACGGATATCGAACCCGTAAATAAGGCTGTGTCCGTAAAAGCAGAGGGACTTAACCAAAACGGCGAAACGGTTCCGTCGGTGCTTTCGGTAAACGGCAGCTTGCCAGACGGAGCGGCTGTGTATGCAAAAGAAAAGCTTGTTATGTTCACAACCGAAAGCAGTGAGGAAAGAGTTGTTAATTTAACTCTTTCGGGAACAAGCGGTGAAATAAGCGTTCCCGTAATTCTTCCGCCTAATACTATCGATTTAACCGCTCCGTCGGGAACGGTTATGTATAAGCCCGACGGGGAAAACATAAAAGCATATCTTGTTACAAACGATACGGATTTAGCGGAGAACAGCGTATACGTAACGGGAACGAAATCGGACGGCACGGCGCTTGAACTGAAAAGCGATGAGAACGGTTATTATACCGAATTTGACATAAACGGCGCAGGAAGATTTGTTATGACGGACAAAGCAGGCAATGTCGGAACAGTGGCAATTGCGGTGCTTACCATCGACAAAGAACCGCCGCAAATCGCTTCCGAGGGTTGGCAGAGCCTTACGGACGCAAAAACGCAGGAGGAGATTGAAAAGCTTCTTAATACACCTACAAACAGCACAATAAAGCTGTTTATGACATTTAATGAACAGCTCAGAGGAGCGGAGGTAAAAGCTTTCAAGAGCATCGGCGAGGCGGAAGAACTTCTTCCTACAGAAGAATATGTAACGGCAGTTACAAACGGCAGTACACTCACGGTTGAGTTTTTGCAAAACTGCCGTGCAAAGCTTACGGTATACGATTTGAGAGGAAATGCGCTTACGTTATGGCGCCCCGAGGACGGACCGATTACGGTTATTGACAGGGATATTCCAAAGCCTGCCGAGGGTTACCCGAAAAGAATATTTGAAAACAATACCGTTAAGCTTGAGTATGTTTTTGCGGACGGTGAGGAGGTTATGCTCCTGCAAAACCACGAAAACGGTTACAAAAACAGCCACACGGTTACCGTTTCCGAAAACGGCACACAGATTTTGAACTTTGCGGACAAAGCGGGGAATGTATTCTCCGACTATCCCGTCATAACGGAAATAGACGCTCTTGCGCCCGACATAAAAATAAATATGGATTTTGTCGGCGACGGAGCGGAGCTTTCGGGAAATGACAGTTATATGGCAGGTAATTTCTACACAAGTAAAGACGTGCGTATTCTGTTGAATGTGACAGACACTACAGCCGATGGCATATCGGTTTTTGCAAAAACAAAATCGGGTAAGCCGATTGCCGTTAAGGCGGAGAATGTCAACAAGGACGGAAAAGCTTATAATTATAATTTTACCGTTTCCGAAAACGGTTCTTACACGG
>CAKSPN010000158.1 GCA_934481375.1 uncultured Clostridia bacterium | reverse complement strand
GTTTTGCGCATAATGTGCAGTCTGCCGAAAGCTACGCCGCCGCAAACGCCTTTTCCATTTACAATACGCATACGTTTCGCTCCCCGTGCTTATAAATTGCTTTCAAAAAAGTTCTTCAGAGTATCGTAAGCGCCGTCCTCATCACCGCCTTGTATAGACACGGCAACCGTATCTCCGCATTTTATTCCCAATCCCATAAGCGCAAAAAGCTTTTTTGCATCCGCCGATTTCTCGCCTTTTGAAACGGTAATTTCAGATGAAAAACCGCCTGCCGTTTTTACAAGCAACCCTGCCGGGCGTGCGTGAAGTCCCACTTCGTCTTTTATTGTATAATTAAATTCTTTCACTTTTGTCAATCCTTTCACTAACGCATATTTGTATGTATATAATATACTCAATACGAACATTTTATATACAAAAAGGTGATGCTTTATTTGCATCACCTTTTTGTATTCTATTTTATCAAATCATACAATCTTTTAACCATAATTGCGGCGTCGCCTCTCGTAACCTCGCTGCTGCCGCAGAAAATTCCGTCACTGCGTTCAAGGATAAGATTATAATATTTTGCCGTTTTTATGTAATCGTACGCCCAGCCCGACAATTCATCGCCGTAATCAAGCGTTATATCCGGCACTTTGCCGTCCTTTTCCTTAAGGATTATTTTTGCCGTAATTGTTATAAACTCATCACGTGTTATTGCGTTTCCGCCGCGGAAGGTCATATCGTCATAGCCGGTTATAAGTCCCTCGCTCACAGCGGCATTTACCGCACCGTAATACCAGTTATCCTTTGTTACGTCCGTAAGTCCCGACGGTTTGTCAGACTCCTCCTCGCCGTAAACACGGGTGAGTATAGCCGCCATTTCAGCTCTCGACACCTTGCTGTCGGGAGAAAAATTCACTCCGTCGGTACCGTTTAATACACCTTTTGCAGTGAGAAATCCTACCGCATTGCGCATTTCGGACGGCTTATCCGCCATATCCTTGTATGCGCAGGTATTATCGTCCGCTTCGCTTGAATATGCATAGCTTTCCTCTTTCGGTGTCAGTGCAATCCAATAATCCTTTGTCTGTGTTATCTTTGTTCCGTCATATATTTCACAGGTAAGCGTGTGCCAGCCGTAAGGGATAAGGTCATTGCCCGCATTAAGCTCATACGGAGGCTCGTTTCGCTCCGCAATCCACTGTCCGTCCAAAAGATACCTTACCACCAAGTTCTGCTTTTTGGGGATATAGGCGTATGAGGAAATATCCACCGTGCCGGTAAATATCATACCATCAAACAGCTCGGTGTACGAATACGGCGCAGTGTCGGGATATTTTTTAAGATATATAGGGTCCTGCGTTACCTCCTGTATTACAGAAAGCAGCGTCGGATTTTTTGCAATGTCATATCTGTACAAATCGCCCGGATATACAAACTGATTAAACGAAATTATACATTTAAACTCCGGGTACGCTCGGCACAAATCCGCATAATACAGCCTTAGCTGATGTGCCGCCCAGTCAGTATAATCTATTCCCGACGGTGATTCGTAGCCAACACCGCCCTCGGTTATCATTACAGGCTTTTTGATATTATTACGTACCATAAAAGTGTGTATCAGCTTGGCACGCATTGACGGGTTCGCATACGGTCCCATTATGAATGACATATTCGCACCGTCATCTGCGTTGGGGTTCCCCTGGAAAAACGGCATCGTGTACATACTGCACCCGATCCAGTCAACGTATTCGTCACCCGGATAAAATTCTTCAAGCGTTGTGTCAAGTCCGCCCGTATCGTTCGGCGCCCATACCATTGCTATATTTTCCTTTGTATGCGCATAATCCGCAACAAATCTGAAACAGCGCTTAAAAAGCTCCGGATCATTGAAATTATCGTCAATATTAAACTCCTTGCCGAAAATAAGGAGTATGTCCTCGCCCATAGCCGCAAGGTCGTCTATTTTGTTGTACAGGTGGTTTGAAAAATCCGAAATCTCTATCACCTGTGAATTTGGCAGTGCAAAATTCAGATTATAGCCTTTTAAAACGGTGTGACTGCTCTTTTTCTCTGCTTTTTCCACTCTCGGGCAATTTTCATTTTTATACTCGTCCGACGGTACAAACCAGTCGTATTCCGTATTTACGGCGTTATTTATTCCGGGATACGTCCTGTCATACGGCGTACCTATGTATATTCCCGCTCTCGGCTCAAACTTTGCACCGTAATAAACATAATTTTCCGCATTTGTTTTTACATACGTTTTAAACGCAGGCTCGCTTATCAAGCCTCGTCTGTAATCCATATTCCCGTTTATAAGCGAATATGATTTCGCAAACGCACCCGTTCCGCTCATAAAAATCGCCGCACCGACAAAAGCGGCGGTTATCTTTTTTAACATCTGTTTTCCCCCTTAATATTGTTACTACTGATTATAGCATAAAAGAGCTGTCATTGCAATAAAATTTTCCCTGATATGTATTGCGTTTTATCATAAGTTTGTCTATGGTGTTCAGCACCACAAATTTCTTAAGGCTCCACATAGGACCTACAAGCGAGTCACGTCCGCCGTCGCCTGTAAGCCGCTGAATTATGACCTTTGGCGAAAACACTTCAAGCTGACGCACAATAACGTCCGCATAATCCTCTAAAGTCATAAGTTCAAAAGTTCCCGATGCGTATTCCTCCGCCATTTTTGTGCCTTTTAGAATATGCAGAAGATGAAGTTTCACGCAATGCGGTTCAAGTTTTGCCACTTGCTTTGCACTTTCCACCATCATTTCCTTTGTTTCGCCGGGGAGCCCGTCTATCAGATGCACGCACACATTTATTCCACGCTCTCTTAATTTTCCATATCCGTCAAGAAATTCGGCAAATGTGTGACAACGGTTTATTCTCTCGCCCGTTTCGTCAAAAACAGTCTGTAGTCCCAATTCCACAATAAGATACGTCCTCTTATTAAGCTCCGAAAGATACTCCAATACATCCTCCTCAAGGCAGTCGGCACGTGTGGCAATGCTTATACCGACCACATCAGGCTCTTTAAGCACTCCCTCAAAGCGTTCACGCAAAACCTCTGCCGAAGCATATGTATTTGTATGCGCCTGAAAGTACGGTATGCATTTTGCATTGCTCCATTTTTTATTGAGCTTTTCTTTCACTTCACGGAACTGATTTACTATACTTTCCGACGGATCGCCGGCAAAATCTCCGCTCCCCGTACCGGAGCAGTACGTACAGCCGCCGAAGCCTTTTGTACCGTCAATGTTCGGGCAGGTAAAGCCTGCATTGAGCGAAACCTTCATCACCTTACCGCCGAATTTGTGCCGCAGATGATAATTCCATGTATGATAGCGTTTATTGTCGTCGGAATACGGGAATATATTTTCCATATCTTTTATCCTTTCACAAAAGAAAATGCCGTAAAACTTACGGCATTTTCTTTTGAATGTTTGCAGTTTTCTCAGCTTCTGAGCTGAAATGATGTGCAGTCGGTGCACTCAATCATAGTCGGGTTAGCCTCGTGAGTACCTACAAGGATACTCGGCAAAGAACAATAGTCCGATGACTGGCAGTGATTTTTACACTGAACAACAGAACATCTTATGCTTTTATTCTCCGAACAGCTGCTACAATTACTCATCATCATTACCTCCGCATAATAATTATGTCCTTACGGAACAATGCTATTATGCGTAGTTTTAAAACGAATTATTCAATTTATCCGATAATATTATATAATCTTGAAACGGTCGTTATTGCCTGCTGTACGGTATATGTTCCCTGCGGTTCAAAATTTTCGCCGTCAACACCGCTCATAACACCTTTTTCCGTGACCCAGCGCACAAAGAATTTTGCCCATGGAGAAATATTTCTCTCGTCCTTGTAGTTTACTTTGTAATCGCTTTCGATAAACACAAACCGAGATGCCGCCGCAGTAAGCATTTTTGCCGCCTCTTCTCTTGTGATACAACCGTCGGGGTCAAAGTATTCGCCGCCTTTTCCGCTCACAATTCCGAGCGCAAAAAGCATATCTATTGATGCGTCTTTGCCGATACAGTCCGCAAAATTGTCCGTTGTGTAATCGGGCATATTGTCTTTCATATATGTTTCAAGCGATGCATATCCTCCCGAAACCGCAATAAGATTTCCGATAAGTACGCAAAATTCCTCACGCGAGATATTCGCTCCGTATTTTGCGGTAAGCGGATACGGCAGCAATGACCGTGACGCCGCCTCTTTTATCGGATCTACTGCCCATAAATCCTCCGGCAGTTTAAGGAAATCATTTTCCGTATTTCTGTAAAGCTCCGCACCGTTTAATTTATTTTCCGATTCCTCATACTTTGAGAAAAGGTACATAAACTTTGTAAGGTCATAATCCGGCATTTGGTAACAAATATAGTTTTCCGAGCCGTACATACCAATCTGTATTCCCGAATTAAAGTAAAAGCTTTTTACACTGCCGTTTGCGGATATATTCACCGCCGTACCTCTGAAAGGAGTAGGGTTAATTTTGCGGTACAGCGTAATATCCTGCACACTTTTGAAAAACTCCTGCGCTTCATATTGTGACAAATCTATCCGCTTGTCATCATCAAGGTTTGAAACGGTTGCCGACTGAATATCGTTAGCATCATATATGCCC
>CAKSPN010000157.1 GCA_934481375.1 uncultured Clostridia bacterium | reverse complement strand
AGAGCCGTTTCATTGCGGTCGAAAAACATTTCATTGCCGTCGATTTCGGTAAGCAGTCCCGAAATCTGAAACGGCAAAAGCCAGCCGGGAACAGCTCCTCTCGATAAAAACACAAACCGCTTTTGCGGATTGTCACGGATAACGGTGAGCAAATTCTGCCTATCCTCCTCATGCAAATCCTGTAAATTGTCTATAAGCAAAAAATCCCACTTGCGGTCGGTAAGACTGCCTAAGCTTTCGTGTACCGAAACCTCGTATACTTTTTTCGATTTCAAAAGCTCTTTTGCAACTGCCGTTTTTCCGAAACCGCAGGCGGCGGAAAAAAACAAAATCCGCTCCTGCCTGACAAAACGGTCGAATTTTTCTTTAATATCGGGTTTTATAATAATATAATTCAAAGCAAACACCCTTTTTGTAAATACTGTTTTGTAAATATTATACCACAGAATTATGCTTTGTCACTATATCAAAGTATGATTTGTTGATTTTACACAAGATAAAAAAGATAAGATGTATGCTTTTTTTCGGATTATCGTCCCAAAACCATAGGTTTTTTGCAATTTTTTCTTTACAAAGAGTATATTTTGTAATATAATAAATAATTGAGATTAAAAACAGGAGATGTATGTAATATGATAAAAGCGGCGGTACTGGGCGCAACGGGATATGCCGGCATAGAGCTTGTAAGGATTTTAACAAATCACCCCGATGTTGAGATTGCGGTTCTCGGTTCAAAGAGTTTTGCGGGTCAGCCGATAAGCGAGGTTTATCCGAACTTAAGGGGAATACTCGATAAAGAATGTGAAGAAACGGATATTGACAAGGTGGCGGAGTGCGATGTGGCGTTTACGGCACTTCCTCACGGCGCATCTAAAGAGGTCATACCGGCTATAATCGAGCGTGGCGTAAAGGTTATCGATTTAAGCGGCGATTTCCGCTATGATGACGCTGCGGTATACGAAAAATGGTACGGACAGAAACATTCCTCGCCGGAGCTTTTAAAGGAGTCGGTATACGGACTTCCCGAACTTTACAGAGATAAAATCAAAGGCGCAAGAATAATAGGAAACCCCGGCTGTTACACAACGTGTTCGATACTGGGTGCATATCCGCTGTTAAAGAGCGGCGTCGGCAGTGCGGAGAATATAATCATAGACGCAAAATCGGGCGTTACGGGCGCAGGCAGAGGCTTGTCACAGCAGACGCATTTCTGCGAATGTACGGAAAATATGAAAGCGTATAAGGTGGCTTGCCACAGGCATACATCGGAGATTGAACAGGAACTGTCCCATGCCGCAGGCAGTGAGGTGCTTGTATCGTTTACACCGCATCTTATCCCGGTAAAGAGAGGAATTTTATCGACGATATACATAAATCTGAATAAAAGCTGTACCACCGAGGAACTTACGGAGATTTACAGAGATTTCTATAAAAACGAGCCGTTTATCCGCATAAAAGAAGCCGGCACACTCCCTGAAACAAAGCACGTTGCAGGCTCGAACTATGTTGATATAGGCGTGGTTGCGGACGAAAGGCTGAAAAGAGCGGTTGTCGTATCGGCACTCGACAATATCGGCAAAGGCGCCGCAGGACAAGCCGTGCAGAATATGAATATTCTGTTCGGATTGAAAGAGTCAACGGCAATAGGCGGAGCGGGATTTTATCTGTAAAGGAATGATTTTGTATGGAAAGACTGATTAAAAAGGCGGAAATTTTAATTGAAGCACTGCCGTATATGCAGAAATTCGGCGGTAAGACGGTCGTTGTAAAATACGGCGGAAACGCAATGATAAACGACGAATTAAAACATTCCGTAATAGAGGATATAACGCTTTTGAAATTTATAGGCTTAAATCCGATCGTGGTACACGGCGGAGGTCCCGATATTTCAAAAGCGCTTGACGAAAAGGGCGTAAAGAGCAAATTCATAAACGGTTTGCGTGTTACGGACGATATAACGATGCAGACGGCACAGCAGGTGCTTGTCGGCAAAACAAACAAGGAGATTGTGGCGCTTTTGAATGCCGCAGGCGGCGGTGCTGTCGGAATAAGCGGTATTGACGGAAACTTTATCGAGTGTAAAAAGCAGTACACAGAGGTTGACGGCGAAAAAGTGGATATAGGCTATGTCGGAGACATTGTGAAGGTAAAGGACAGCCTGTTAAAGCTTTTGAGCAATGATGAGTGGATACCCGTAATCGCTCCGATAGGCACGGACGAGGATGGCCACAGCTACAACATAAACGCCGACACGGCGGCAGCTGCGATAGCGGCGGCTATGCAGGCGGAAAAGCTTATTCTTCTCACAGATGTTGAGGGAATAAAGGACGCCGACGGAAACGTGGTTTACGAGGCGTCAAAGGAAGATATAAGAAAAATGCTTGACGAGGGCGTTATAAAAGGCGGTATGATACCTAAGGTACTCGGCTGTGTGGACGCACTCGACAACGGCGTTGCCGGCGTGCATATTATTGACGGACGCATACCGCATTGTCTGCTCCTTGAGATATTCACAAAAACAGGTATCGGTACGCTTATAAAAGGCGATAAATATTAAATTCTGAAAGGAAAGGTTATATAAATATGAGAATGTCAAAACTACTTATGCCGACGCTCAGAGAAGTGCCGTCGGAGGCGGAGATAACGAGCCATAAGCTTATGCTTCGTGCAGGTCTTATCAGAAAGCTTGCGGCGGGGGTGTATTCGTATCTGCCGCTGGGACTTCGCAGTGAGAAAAAGGTTGAGCAGATTGTCCGTGAGGAAATGGACAAAGCGGGAGCGCAGGAGCTTTTAATGGCGGCGCTTTTGCCTGCCGAGGCATATATGGCGTCGGGAAGATGGGAGGTTTTCGGACCGAATATGTTCAAATTAAAGGACAGAAACGACAGAGATTTCTGTCTCGGACCTACGCATGAGGAATTGTTTACGCAAACTGTTATAGATAATGTAAAATCATACAAGGAATATCCGATGACTTTGTACCAAATTCAGACCAAGTACCGTGACGAAAGCCGTCCGAGATTCGGTCTTATGCGTGGACGTGAATTTGTTATGAAGGACGCATACAGCTTTGACCTTACGGAGGAGGGCTTAAACGAGTCATACAAAAAGATGTATGACGCATACTGCCGTATATTTAGCAGAATGGGACTGGACTTCACCGTTGTTGACGCCGACAGCGGCGCAATGGGCGGCAGCGGCAGCCAGGAATTTATGGTAAAATCGCCTGTCGGCGAGGACGGCATTGCATACTGCGACGCTTGCGGCTATGCGGCAAACTACGAAAAGTGCGGCTGTGTTCCCGAAGAAAAAGAGCAGATTGACGGCGATTTCGATATGGAAAAGGTACACACTCCGAAAGCTCATACGATAGACGAGCTTGTCGAGTCGCTCGGAATGGCGGCGCATAATTTTGCAAAAACGATTATCTACAAGGCTGATGACAAATACATTGCCGCAATGGTAAGAGGCGACCGTGAAGTAAACGAAGTAAAGCTTAAAAATCTTGTCGGCTGTGTCGATGATCTTGAACTTGCACAGCCCCATATTGTACGTGAGATAACAAAAGCGGAGGTCGGCTTTGCAGGCCCCGTCGGACTCGGTATTCCCGTGTATGCGGACAAAGAAGTTGAAATGATGAAAAACTTTGTTGTCGGCGCAAACGAAACCGATATGCATTACCAAAACGTAAATATCCATAAGGATTTTGAGCCTGATATGATTGCCGATATACGAGTTGTCGAAGCAGGCGACAAATGCCCGAAGTGCGGCGGCGAGATAAAGACGGCGCAGGGAATAGAGGTAGGACATATCTTTAAGCTCGGAACAAAGTATTCCGAAGCATTGGGACTTAAAGCGCTTGACGAAAACGGCAAGAGCAATCCCGTAATAATGGGTTGTTACGGTATCGGCGTAACACGCTGTCTTGCGGCGGCGGTTGAGCAGTGCAATGATGAGAACGGTATAATCTGGCCCGTGGCAATAGCGCCGTATCAGGCAATAGTTATTCCCGCAAACCATAAGAGCGAGGAACAGGTCGAAATGGCGGAAAAGCTCTACCGTGAACTTACGGAAGCCGGAATAGAAACTCTCATTGACGACCGTCCGGAGCGTGCCGGCGTGAAATTCAAGGACGCAGACCTTATCGGTATCCCCGTAAGAGTGGTAGTCGGTAAAAAGTGCGGCGAGAATATTGTCGAGTACAAGGAAAGACGAATGGACAGCGCAATTGACAAATCATACGAGGACGCAAAAGCGGCGGTAATTGAATTTATAAATTCACAGCTTAATAAATAACGGACACGGCTGTAAAAAAGTTTATCTTTTTTACAGCCGTGTTTTTTTAGTATAGCAGACAGGCAGTTATCAATATAATAGCATATAATCGGTAAAATCGGAGGTTGAGATTATGCTGAAAAATATTGAGAAGGTAAGCGCGGAATACCGCAGCTGCTATACCGATAAGGCTGATAAAACCGTGGAGGTAAGGCACAGCGTTGTCCTTAATGCCGATCGGCAGTCGGAGGAAACAATTGTTGACGAGCTTTGCAAAGTGTTTTCGCATAAAACGGATTAGGCGGTGGTGGCAGTGGCTGTTGCTGTTTATGCAAGGAAATCAATCGAACGTGAAGGCTCAATAT
>CAKSPN010000156.1 GCA_934481375.1 uncultured Clostridia bacterium | reverse complement strand
GTGCAGATCCTTTCCCTTTTGATTTTCATATGCTGTTGCGTATATATGGGAATATATTTTTATAAGGATTATCATTTAAAAAGCGATTTATCGTCGGTACAGGAATACGTTGACACCTCCGATGATGGAAAGTATGCCGAAAACGGTATGCTGTCGGAATATTACGAGCTTTATAAAAAGAATGAGGATATGGTCGGCTGGATAAAGATAGACGGTACGAATATAGATTATCCCGTTATGTATAAAAACACCGACAATGACTATTACCTGCACAGGAATTTTGACCGTGAATATAATGAGGGCGGTATTCCGTTTATGGATAAGGAGTGCAGTCTGGCAAAGCCGAGCGATAATCTGATAATATATGCTCATAATATGAAAAACGGCACAATGTTTGCGGACCTCTTAAAATATTCGGATGAGAAGTTTTTGAACGAGCATAAAACCGTAAAATTTAATACGCTTTACGAAAAGGAAGAATACACGGTAATATCTGTTTTCAAAACACAGGTAGGAGCAAAAAACGAGTTTAAGTATTATAATTTTGTCGATGCCGCATCGGAGGACGATTTTGAAAATTATGTATCGGCGGCAAAAATGCTTTCGGTACATTCGATAGACGAAACGGCGGTTTACGGAGATAAATTGCTGACGCTGTCCACGTGTTCGTACAATAAGAAAAACGAAAGATTTGTGGTGGTGGCAAAAAGAATAAAATAAGAGCCGCTTTTAAAAGCGGCTCTTGGTATTATCTGTGTCGTCTTGAACCTTTGGGTTTAAACATTCTGGATATATCTTTTTTCTTTGTGATTTTATCAAGGCTTGTAAAGAACGAACGCTTGCCTTTTGCGGTGTTTACCGAACGCCGTGCCTGGGGCAGTGCGGTCATCATAATACACAGCGGAAGAATAAGAAACGGAATTGCTATAATTGCCTGTATGTATATTCTCAGATTAATTTTATGTATGGAATACATAAAAACAACCACAAGCGACTGACATATGAAAAGTATTGCCGCAAGTATGGAGGAGAACACCATGTTTCCGTTTTCTTTATTTTCTCTGCGTGTCAGAATTGCCGCAATGAGAAAATATATACTGCTCGCAATTATAAACGTTCCGGCGTTTATACCCGGAAGTATGGATATACTTGAAACTCTGTTGAAATTTTGATTGCCGAATAATCTGACGCATACTGAAAATACCGAAAGCAAAATCGAAAGTATTGACCAGCATATGCAGAAAATCGAGTAACCTGAGAAGATTTTTCTTCTTTTATTCATAAAAAACTACCTCTTAACCGCATTATTATTGAAAATTCTACATTAATATGTTATTATATAATTATATAATATTTAAAAAAGAAAATCAAGAGAAGAATACACATTATTTTAAGTGTTTTTTTGGTAAAATGCGATAAAGGGAGAGAAAATAATGAACAGAGCGGAAAAGGCGAGGAAACTTTTTATGTCGGGATATAACTGCGCCGAGGCGGTGGTCGGAGCGTACAGTGATATATTCGGCACGGAGATAATGCGTGCGGCAGAGTGCTTCGGCGGAGGTATGGGCAAAATGCGGCTGACGTGCGGTGCAGTATCGGGAATGTTTATGCTGGCAAGTCTTAAATACAGCAAGGGTGAGCCGAAAGATATTGAAACACGTACAAAAATATATGAAACCGTTCGTGAAATGGCAAAGCGGTTTGAAGATAAAAACGGCACTATAGTCTGCGGCGAGCTTTTGGGACTTGACGGAGCCGGCAAAAACAGTAAAAAACGCCCGTGTATCGGCTGCGTGGAGGATTGCGCCGAAATTGCGGCGGAAATCTTGAATTTGGACGAGTAGGGTGTTATAATATTTATAAGAAACGGAGAATTGATATATGTTTAAGGTATTACATACAAACGGAAATGCAAGGCGGGGCGAGTTCCGCACGGTACACGGTGTTGTGCAGACGCCCGTGTTCCAGAATGTGGGAACTATTGCCGCCATTAAGGGAGCGGTATCGTCGCTTGATTTAAAGGAATTAGGCTGTCAGGTGGAACTGTGCAATACGTACCATCTGCATCTGCGCCCGGGGGATAAGGTTGTAAAAAAACTCGGCGGTTTGCATAAGTTTATGAACTGGGACAGACCGATACTTACCGACAGCGGCGGATTTCAGGTATTTTCGCTTGCGGATTTGAGGAAAATAACGGAGGAGGGCGTACATTTCAGCTCGCATATTGACGGACGGAAGATTTTTATGGGTCCCGAAGAAAGTATGCAGATACAGTCTAATTTAGGCTCTACTATCGCAATGGCGTTCGATGAGTGCGTTAAAAACCCTGCGCCGTATGAATATGTAAAGCAATCGGCGGACAGAACATACAGATGGCTTGTGCGCTGTAAGGCTGAGATGAAGCGGTTAAATTCGCTCGATGATACGATAAACAGGGAACAGATGCTGTTCGGAATAAATCAGGGCGGAACATATGACGATATAAGAATAGAGCATATGAAGCAGATTGCGGAGCTGGATCTTCCCGGCTATGCGATAGGCGGACTTGCTGTGGGTGAAAGTACGGAGGTAATGTATCATATACTTGACGAAGTGCTTCCGTATGCGCCGGACGATAAGCCGAGGTATCTTATGGGCGTGGGAACGCCGGCTAATATAATCGAGGGTGTGGCACGCGGGATAGATTTCTTTGACTGCGTAATGCCGTCACGAAACGCACGTCATGCGTTTATGTTTACCCGAAACGGAACAATGAATTTGTTAAACGAAAAATACGAACTTGACGACCGCCCGATTGACGAAGAATGCGGCTGTCCTGCGTGCAGAAACTTCTCAAGAGCGTATATAAGGCACTTGTTTAAAGCAAAGGAAATGCTCGGTATGAGATTGTGCGTAATGCATAATCTGTATTTCTACAACGAGCTTGCCGCACGTATACGCAAGGCAATCGAGGAGGATAGATTTGAGGAGTTCCGCAAAGAAAACGTTGAAAAGCTTTCAAGAAGAATTTAGGATTTGTTACGGGTGTGTTAAACTCATATTATATTTGTGAAAATCTGTTTCAATAAGCAAAGGTATGTGATATAATTGTTGTAATGTAACCAAAACACAGCTAAATCCATATTATACCATAAGAAATATGCGTATAATGTGAGGTGTTTTAGGTGAATAAACTTGTCATAGACGGCGGTATTCCGCTGTTGGGTGAAATACGTGTTCAGGGCGCAAAAAACGCCGTACTGCCGATTTTGGCGGCAACGGTGATTGCGGACGGGGAATGCGTGATAAAAAACTGCCCCAGACTCAGAGACGTAGATAAGACCGATATGGTGCTTGAACGGCTGGGCTGTCGGGTAAGGCGTGAGGGAAACACCGTAACGGTGAACCCGAACGGTTTGTGTTCCTGTGAAATATGCGAGGATTTGATGCGTGCAATGCGCTCGTCCATAATATTTCTCGGGGCAATAATAACAAGGTGCAAAGAAGCGGCTGTCAGTATGCCGGGCGGCTGCCCGATAGGATTAAGACCGATTGATTTGCATCTTAAGGCTCTGCGTGAGCTGGGCGTGAAAATAGATGAGGAGCACGGATACATAAAGTGCAGCGCCGATAAAATGTGCGGTGCGGATATACATCTTGATTTCCCCAGTGTGGGCGCAACGGAAAATATTATGCTTGCCGCCGTTTGCATTGACGGAACGACAATTATTTCAAATGCGGCAAGAGAGCCGGAAATAATAGATTTGGCAAATTTTCTTAATATGTGCGGAGCAAGGGTCAGCGGAGCGGGAACGAGCTGTATACGGATAGACGGTGTGGAAAAACTGCACGGCGCGGAATATACCGTAATGCCCGACAGAATAGTTGCGGCTACATACCTTGCCGCGGCGGCGGCAACGGGCGGCGAAGTCTTTCTGACGGACGCCGCGCCGTCCGATATGGGCGCAATGCTCCATGTTCTTGACGAGATGGGCGCAAAGCTTACAATCGGCGTTAAGACAATACATCTGAAAAGCCGCGGCAGACTTAAGAGCGTGCATATGCTTAGAACCATGCCGTATCCGGGATTTCCTACGGATATTCAGTCGCCGTTTATGGCGCTTGCGTCTCTTGCGTCGGGAACGAGCGTGTTTGTGGAAAATATCTTTGAAAATCGTTTTCAGCACGTTGACGAACTTGTGCGAATGGGTGCGGATATACGTGTGGAGGGCAGGAGCGCCGTTGTAAGAGGAGTAAAAAAGCTGTCTGCGGCAAATATGGTGGCACGTGAATTGAGAGGCGGAGCGGCACTTGCGGTTGCGGCGCTGGCGGCGGACGGAGTAAGCGAAATAAGCGGCGTGGAGTATATTGACAGAGGTTATGAGAGAATAGAAAAATATCTTCAGAGCTGTAATGCAAAAATAAAACGTGTGCAGTGTTAGGCAGTACGGAGGGATAATATGGACAAAAAGAATAACAGACCCCGTTCTGAAAAAACATCGGGAAGAAAAGTGATGAACGAGTACGACTGGGAGGCTTTTGACAGGCGTACTTCGATGAAACCCGTAAAAAGGGAAACGGCAGAACCGAGCGTAAAGCTTGTTTCCGAAGCGGAACGAAAAAAGCGGTACAAAAAACAGCAAAAACAGCAAAAACTCAAAATACAGCGTATACGTG
>CAKSPN010000155.1 GCA_934481375.1 uncultured Clostridia bacterium | reverse complement strand
GGGATACTCCTTGCGCCAATCCGCCGCCGAAACGGACGGCGAAAGCACAGCAATCAAAAGCACTGCCGAAATAATTTTTTTTATCATAAAAGTACATCTCCAATCTTATGTGCATAAATCCATTATATTATACAATACTTTTACGCTTTTTGCAAGTTAAATAAACAGCAAAAGGCTGAGCGCTATCACCGCCATACCGACAATAAACCCTATAATCGTAACCTTGCTTTTGTCATACTCACGTGCCATAGGCAGTAATTCTTCTATAGAGATAAAAACCATAATTCCCGCAATTGCGCCGAAAAGTATGCCGAACATTGTATCATTAAAGAACGGGCGCAGTATCATATAGCCGATAAACGCACCTACAGGCTCGCTTATTCCCGACAAAAATGAAACAGCAAACGCCTTTTTCCGACTGCCCGACGAGAAATATATCGGCACGGAAACGGCTATTCCCTCGGGAATATTATGGATTGCGATTGCAACGGCTATAGCTATTCCCAAATGCGGATCGCGCAGTGCGGAGGTGAATGTCGCCATTCCCTCGGGGAAGTTATGTATGCCTATCGCAAGCGCCGTTAAAAATCCCATACGCTTAAGAGTTGCCTCTCTGTTTTCTTTTAAGTTGCCTATATCGCCCTCTGCCGACGGCACAAGCCAGTCGATAATGCAGATAAGCAATATTCCTCCGAAAAACGCCGCCGCCGCGCACCAAAGTCCGAGCGTGTTTCCCACCGACGCCGACATATAGTCTCGCGATTTCTGAAAAATCTCCGCCATAGACACGTAAATCATTACTCCTGCCGAAAAGCCGAGCGAGCCGGCAAGAAATTTTGTATTTGTGCGTTTTGCAAACAGCGCCGCCACACTGCCTATGCCCGTTGCAAGTCCTGCAAGCAGGGTAAGCGCAAACGCCGTAATGACGTTATTATCCATCGGTAATCACTCCTCTCTTTTTCATATAATATGCCGCAGAAAAAGAGATGTGAATGAGGACGACGCCCTCATAGCGCCCCCGAACAGCGTACAACCGAGCAGAGGACGAGGTTCTCATCGTCCCTAAATAGTCCCTGCATACAAAAAAAGCGCCTGATCAAAGGTCAAGCGCTTTTTGTGTATACGGCAAGCGCCGTATAGGGGAGAAAGATATATTTACACCCAACCGTCCTTACGGACGGTCAACAGGGGGTAAGCAAATTAAATTTCGTCCTGCAATGCGTCGTATCCATGCTCGCCGGTACGGATTTTTATAACGTCCTCCACATTGTAGATGAACATTTTACCGTCGCCGATGTTACCTGTATACAGCGCTTTCTGAACTGTCTTTACGAGAGTCGGAACAGGAACCTTGCATACTACTATGTCAATCTTAAGCTTGGGCAGCAGCTTTGTATCCACAGCGTTGCCTCGGAAGCTTACGGTATGACCTTTCTGCATTCCGTGTCCGAACACGTTTGTAATAGTAATACCCGTTACGCCGAGCGCTTCGAGCGATTCCTGAAGCTCGTTGAACTTGTTCTGATTTGTGAGGATTGTTACCTTTGTAATCTTTGCGCCCGGCGTTTCGTTGTGAACTACCGGTACGGCAACGTCCTCGGGAACTGCACCCTCCGGAACCTCCGTTACCACGCCGTCGGACGGAGCTGAAAGCTCTGAATCTGCCGATGCCGCAAAGTCGGGGTATGCGATGTTTCCGTGTTCGCCGATGTCAAGACCTGCAAGCTCTTCTTCACGTGAAACTCTGATACCGATTGTCTTTTTAAGTACGAGCCATACGATTGATGACGTTGCAAATGCGAATGCGCCTACGGCAACGATACCCAAAAGCTGAACGCCCAAAAGTCCGAAACCGCCGCCATGGAGTAAACCGTTTACTGTTGAAAGCGAAGTAACGCCCTCTTTTGCGAAAAGTCCTATGCAGAGTGTACCGAACACGCCGCAGCAAAGATGAACAGATGTTGCGCCGACAGGGTCGTCGACCTTAATCTTATCGAAGAAGATAACTGCAAATACTACTATTATACCTGCAATTGCGCCGATAAGTATCGAAGCTTCAACGCTTACATAAGGACAGCCGCCGGTGATTGCAACAAGACCTGCCAGACAGCCGTTTATGGTCATACCCAAGTCAGGCTTGCCGATTACTATCCATGAAGTAATTGTTGATGTAAGTACAGCGGCGATAGCCGACGTATTTGTTGTCATAAGTATGTACATTACGTCTGACGGGTTCTGGAAGCTCATTGTCGAGCCGGGGTTAAATCCGAACCAGCCGATCCACAGTACGAACAAACCGATAACCGCAAGCGACATATTATGTCCCGGTATAGCCTTCGGCTTGCCGTCCTTGCCGTACTTTCCGATACGCGGTCCCAAAATCATTGCTCCGGCAAGCGCCGACCAGCCGCCGAGCGAATGAACAACCGTATCGCCCGCAAAATCCTTGAAGCCTAGGCTTGCAAGCCAGCCGCCTCCCCATACCCAGTGACCGATTATCGGGTAGATGAAAAGCGTAAGCACAAACGAGAAAATGATAAACGCTACGTACTTAATACGTTCCGCAACCGCTCCCGAAACGATTGTTGCCGCTGTTCCGCAGAATACAAGCTCAAAGAAGAACTTACCCCAGAACGGAACGTTTGACGTTAATGTGTCATTATAAAAGCTATTGTCCGCTCCGCCAAGAATGAACAAATGCTCCGTTCCGATAAACGGATTGTCTCCGCCGAACATAAGTCCCCAGCCGAGTACCATAAATCCCAAAGAAGATACCGCAAAAACTATGAAGTTTTTTGAAAGAATATTGACTGTGTTCTTTGCCCTTGCAAAACCTGCCTCCACAGACGCAAAACCGAGGTTCATCCAGAACACCAGTATCGCACCGATGAATACCCATAGTGTGTCAATAATCATTGTCGTATCCATTAATACCACTCCCTTTTATTTTTTAAAAACAAAAAAGAGAACCCGAAACGCCTTTTTCTAAGGGCGTCCTTGTCCTCTTGTTTTTGTATTATACGCCGTGCAATACAAAATGTCAAGAAAAAATTTTCATTTTTTTTCATTTTGTATATTAATTCAGAAATTTGTATTGCACATAAAATTATTTTTAGGTATATCTTCCAAAACTCAATTAAGTTCCTTATCGATTGCTTCTGCGGCGGCTTTTCCGGCACCCATTGCAAGAATAACCGTTGCCGCACCCGTTACGACGTCACCGCCTGCATACACGTGTTCACGTGAAGTTTTGCCGACCTCGTCGGCAACAATACAGCCACGCTTATTGGTTTCAAGACCCTTTGTTGTCTTTCTGATAAGCGGATTCGGAGTCTGACCTATGGCAACAACCACCGTATCGACATCAATCACTTCTTCACTGCCCGCAATCTCAACAGGACGGCGTCTGCCGCTTTCGTCCGGCTCGCCCAGCTCCATTTTGATAACCTCCATACCGGTTACCCAGCCGTCCTCGTTTCCGAGAATTTTGGTGGGATTTTGCAAAAGCTTGAACTCAATTCCCTCCTCCTCGGCATGGAAAACCTCCTCGGCTCTTGCCGGAAGTTCCTCTCTTCCTCGGCGGTATACGATATACACATCGTTCGCACCCAAGCGCTTTGCGCTTCTTGCGGCGTCCATGGCAACGTTTCCGCCGCCCAAAACGGCAACTTTTTTGCCTACATAGACAGGCGTATCGTATTCGGGGAATTTATATCCCTTCATAAGATTTATTCTCGTTAAAAATTCGTTTGCGCTGTACACGCCGTTAAGGCTTTCGCCCTCGATACCCATAAATCTCGGCAGACCTGCGCCCGAGCCGATATACACGGCGTCATAACCCATTTCGTCAAACAGTTCGTCAATCGTAAGGGTTTTTCCCACGATAACGTTTGTTTCAATGTCAACGCCCATTGCCTTAAGGTTTTCTATTTCTTTCTGAACAATGTCCTTGGGTAATCTGAATTCGGGGATACCGTACATCAGCACTCCGCCCGCCGTATGGAACGCCTCAAACACCGTTACTTTATAGCCGCGCTTTGCCAAATCGCCTGCGGCGGTAAGTCCCGACGGACCCGAGCCGACAACGGCAACTTTTTTGCCGTTTGTTTCGGGTACTTCGACAGTATCCTTAACGTGCTTCATATGGTAATCGGCGGCAAATCTTTCAAGTCTGCCTATGCCGACGCTTTCGCCCTTTATTCCTCTTACGCATTTCGACTCGCACTGCTTTTCCTGCGGACATACTCTGCCGCAGACAGCCGGAAGCGCATTGGTTTCCTTAATCTTTTGGTATGCTTCTTCAAATTTTCCGTCCGCAATAAGCGCAACAAATTCAGGTATTTTTACGCTTACGGGACAGCCCTGCATACAGGGCTTGTTTTTGCAGTTAAGGCATCTCTTTGCCTCGTCAACCGCCATTTCCTCGGTATAACCCGTTGTTACCTCCAGGAAGTTTTTATTTCTGACATTCGGACACTGCTCCGGCATCGGATTTTTGTCCATTCTCATATTCGGCATTATATAATCCCTCCCCAATCATTCGCCACGGTTCGTTCTGCCGATACGGCAGTGACCCTCGGCACAGGACTTCTGTTCGTATTCCTTAAACATTCTTCCGCGCTTCATTGCGCTGTCCCAGTCAATTTTATGACCGTCAAAATCCGGTCCGTCGACACAGGCAAACTTTGTTTCGCCGCCTACCGTAACACGGCAGCCGCCGCACATACCCGTACCGTCAATCATAACGGGGTTCATACTTACCGT
>CAKSPN010000154.1 GCA_934481375.1 uncultured Clostridia bacterium | reverse complement strand
CAATTATATCTATCTCACCAGGCCCGGCGCTGAAATTGCGCTCCAGTATATCGCAGTCGCAATTGATAAGATAATCGCACGCCGCCTGCTCGCCCCAGTTGCCTATCTGCTTTGCCGTAGTCATACTTCACCTGTTATTTTCTTTAAGAATGTCCTGCGGTGTATCTCGCACGGACCGTACTCCAGTATTGCATCGCAGTGCGCCTTTGTGCCGTAGCCCTTGTGTTTGTCAAACCCGTACTCGGGATATTTTACGGCTTCCTTGTACATTTGTCTGTCACGGCTTACCTTTGCCAATATCGACGCCGCCGCTATGGAAATGCTTTTTGCGTCGCCTTTAACTATTGTTTCGTGCGGTATTTCCATTCCTTTTATTCTGTTTCCGTCTATCAGTACATAATCGGGACGTATTTTAAGGCCCGATACGGCTTTGTTCATCGCTTCAAATGTTGCGTTTAAAATATTTATCTCGTCAATGCGCTTTTCGGACACATCGGCAATGCAGTACGCCAACGCCTTTTCACAAATAACGTCAAACAATTCCTCACGCTTCTTTTCCGTAAGCTTTTTGGAATCGTTTATCCCTTTTATCATACAACTCTCGGGCAGTATAACCGCCGCCGCATACACCGATCCCGCAAGCGGTCCTCTGCCTGCCTCGTCTACCCCCGCTATGTATCGGTATCCCATTCGGCGGCAGGCATTTTCTGTTTCGCACATTTTTAAAAGTCTTGCATTTTCTTCCTCTTCGGTAAGCTTTGCCATACGTAAGCACTCCCTTTCATTAATAGATTTTATCACAAATTTGCGGTTAAATCAATTATTTTTATAAATTGGTATGGTATTATTGCAAATTTTGTGCTATAATATAGCACAGGTATTAAATCGGGAGGTATTTATATGCTTTATCAAAAGGAAATTGACGATTCTGTTCTTATACAGTTTATAATTCTGTTTACGCTCAACAACGCCGACAGCGCACTGCCGTACAACGAACTTGTAAACCTTGTGCTTAATAACTGCAATATTAATTTCAACGACTTTCAGATAGCGCTGACCAATCTTGTCGATACCGAACACGTCCGTGCATATCTCGAGGAGCCGCATCTGCAGAAGTTTGAGGTTACGCAAAAAGGCGCAAATGCGGGCGAGTTTTTCAAAGTGCATATTCCGATATACATACGTGAGCCTATTCAGCAGTCGATAAAGGAAATGTACCGTGAGGAGCGTTTAAGACACGCAATCAGAAGCAGTATATATCCCGTAAGAAAAGACGAGTTCAGCGCAGAGTGCGAGCTTTACGATGATGACAAAACACAGCTTATGCACCTGTCGCTTTATGCCGGTTCACGTGACGAGGCGGAAAAGCTGGCAGAGCATTTTAAGCATAATGCATATGATGTTTATGCAAAAATAATAGATATATTCGAACCGCAGAAAGAAGAATAAAAAAGAAACATCTCAATGAGATGTTTCTTTTTTACACTGTTTCTGCACGCTCGGCACATTCAGCTGATACTGTCGAGAATTTTTATAAATTTCTTATCTGAAAGAATTTCGTGCGTTACAAATTCACCGTTGTAAAACAGGCTGTATGCCGTAAACGGCGACGGTGCGGTCTGCGCCTGTTGAGTTGTTTCTATTTTCACCGTTTTAAAATTAAGTCCTTTTTCTTTTGCGATATTTTCAATCACGGGAACATATTTTGCCGTAAACGGGCATTGGTTTGTATAATACAAAACAAAACCTTTTTCGTCTATACAAGGCGTTTTTACCTGTTTGGCAAACTGCGGTACGTCCGCATCGTCCGAAAACGGCAGATACCACAACTCGAAATACGGCTCTGTTTTATCGGCAAGTAAAAATCCTTTGTGCTTAAGATATGACGAGTCCGCAAGAAATCCTCTCTTTTTATCGGACGATAAAATCACAAGTCCCTTTTTGCCCTTAGCTTTACTGTCCGAAATACAGCTTTCAAGCAAAGCGTTTGAATATCCCATACCTTTGAATTTACCCGAAACCCACAGGCAGTCTATGTACATATATCCGTCGGCGCAGACAGGCGCCCAAGCCTTTTCGGCAGGAATGTATTCTATAAAGCATTTCCCACGCTCGTTAAGCTTTCTGAAAACAAGTCCGTCGGCAAATCTGTCACTAAGCCACTTTTTCTTCGACATTACCTGTATGTCACGGTTATTCGAAATTGCACAGCATATATGCTCGTTTTCGATATTCTCGGCATTTACATTTATAAACTCCATTTATTGCAATGCTCCTTCCAATACTCATTATCAAGCTTCCACATCTTGTCTTTCAGGTGCAGTTTTTTAAACATCTTATAAAGACATCTCACCTTAACTGACGGCGTCAGATGCTTTTTATGCTTTTCGATTTTCTTCGCCGTTTTATCAAGCTTTTTGAACAAAGCATTTTTGAATTTATCGGGCATATCGTTCCACGAATATCCCCATACCGAATGTGTTACGATATGCGTTCTTGCAACGCCCCAGTAATCCATACTGTCCTTTACGTCCTTTGCGGCGGATTTAAGTCCGCCGCCCCCGGCGGTTGTGATTACAACCGCCTGTTTATTTTTCATATCAAAATTTGGACGGTGTACCAGCCACCTGAAGCCGTAATGGTCCAAAAACGACTTTATCTGTCCCGGAGTATGAAAACACCACACCGGACTGCAAAAAACAATAAGCTCCGATTTTGCAAAAGCCTCGTTTATCGGCTTTAAATACTCATAGCCGCCGCATTTATCCTCCTTGCCGTCAAGGCACATATAACAGCCGCGGCATATGTGCGGCATATCGTCGGGCAGTGTAAATTCATATACTTCGTTTACATCATCAAGCTTTGAAATCAAATACTTCGCCGCATTGTACGTACTGCTGTTTTTGCGCTTTGTGGCACGTATTATCGTTATATTCATATTATCACCAAATCCGTATTCTTTCCTGCGGAGCTACCCACATTCCGTCCTTTTCGGTTATGCCGAAGGTTTCGTAAAACTCGTCACAGTTTACCACCGTGCGGTTTACACGGAGCTTTTCGTCCGAATGAACGTCCGTTACCGCCGCATACTGTGCATATTCTCTCGTTCTGGTGCTTGCCCAAGCTCTCGCCATTGAACGGTACAGCTTTTCGTAATCGGGATTTTCCACACGTGAAACAACCTCTGTAATACACTGCACTGCACCCAAATCCGAAACGTTCTCGCTCAAAGTAAGGCTTCCGTCGGTCGGGACACCTGGGATTGACTCGCATCTGTCATAGAAATACCGCACCTTATCGCACAGCTTTTCAAACGCCGCATAATCCTCGGCAGTCCACCAGTCCGCCGCATTGCCGTTTTCATCAAACTTTGCTCCGTTATTGTCAAATGCGTGCGTTATCTCATGCGCAATAATATAACCTATTGCTCCGAGGTTTTCCTCATATGAGGCGTTCACATCATACATCGGTGCTTGAAGAATTGCCGCCGGGAATGTAATATCGTTCGAGGTTGCGCTGTAGCAAGCGTTTACCGAATACGGAGTCATGTCCCATGCGGTTTTATCCACTTCCGTGCCCTGACATTCAGTCATATTGTCTTTCATTGCCTTTGATATTTCTACGATATTATCAAAACAGCTGCCGCCGTCCGCAAACGACTTTATGTCAACATCATCGAGATATGAACCTTCGCCTTCGGGATAGCCTACCTTTACGCCCATTTTATCAAGCTTGTTTTTCGCTCTTTTCTTTGTTTCGGCGCTCATCCAGTCAAGCTTATCTATGCGTTCTTTGTAAACCGAGATAATATCCTCTATCATTTTTGTAACGTTTTCTCTTGCTTCCTCGGAGAAGAATTTTTTTCCGTAAACATCGCCCAAATAATCCGACATTATCGTTGATACGCTGATTACCGCTCTTTCCTCCTCGGAATATGAGCCTGAAATGCCGAGATATTCGCCGTTAAATTCATCAGCCGCCGCCGCAAAATCCGTATTGAGCGCTCCTCCGTAATTCATAAGCAAGCCCAATTTTGCCGCAGTTTTCAGCACGCCGAGGTTTTCATTTGTGAAAAGGCTCGCAAACTGTTTTGTCGCACCCAAATCGGCAATAAGTATTTTTTCTTCGGGTTTAATTCCCGATGTGTCCAACACCTCGTCAATATCAAATGACGGGAACATTTTCTGTATTTCTTCGGGGCTTAAAATATTGTATATCTTATCAACATTGCCCATATCCTCAATATTCATTTTGCTTTCGGAAAGCTTGCCTTCAAAATCACAGAACTTATTCAGTTCCTCATCGGTCATTTCTTCACCGGAAAGCTCAAAAAGCTTCTTTATATATTTCAAATACGGCGCTTTTTGTTCTGCTCCGCCTGCGTAAAAATCTTTCGGCATAACAGGCTCATACGTTCCGAACACAGGAATATATTTTGTACTGTCCTTGAAATCCACATTAATCGAAAATGCAGTAAACGGCGCATAGCAAATCTCATCTTGCAAGGCAGTCTGCACCTTTGCAAGCTCCTCGATACTGTCGGCATTGTTTATCATTTCGATATACTTCTTTATCGGAGCAACGCCTGCCTTGTTTCTGTTCTCCGTATCCGTCAGATTTTTATAAAAATCCGCTATTTTCTGCTCCTTGCTTCCTTTTTCATACGGATTGTTTATGATTTCTTTTATTATTTCGTTTATCTCATTATCAACCTTATCCTGCAAGTCAAAAAGCGAGCCGGCAATAACACGTCCCGGCTTTATCTCGAGCGTATTAAGAAGGTCTTTGTC